>JBEGIR010000051.1 GCA_040224245.1 Puniceicoccaceae bacterium
GAATCCGCTTGATGCAGACGTTCCAATAGGTCACTTTTTTCCATGGTGGTTTCCTTCTCTTGTTAGTTTTGCTGCCTCCAAGCTTGGTCGCTTGGGGGCGGGAAACCACCTCAAAGTTTTAACAATTTTGGGGACTCTTCCCTACAAAATCCCCGACCCTTGGTGGAGACCCCTAAAACTCTGGCCTGCCAGCCGTAGCCTTGGCGAAGGTTGGTGCTCAGAGAGGGATTGGCGTCGCTATCGCTCCTTTTCTCGATCCACGACACTATCGCGGCTCTCGGAACGAACCCTCTGGGTCGGGTTCTTCGTCCCTCTCGCATTTAAAACTTCATGGCCTGCCAGCCGTAGCCTTGGCGAAGGTTGGTGCTCAGAGAGGGACTCGAACCCTCACGCCGTTAAGCATACGCCCCTCAAGCGTACGTGTCTACCATTCCACCACCTGAGCTGAAGTGATAAAGCAGCCGATTAAAGGCATCGTTCTTTTAATTACAACCCCAAAATATTGTTATTGCAGTTAAAACGGTAATGGTTAACACCAAGGGAACAATTTAACAACGCGCCAGCCCCCGCGCTGGCTACTGTCATGGCTAAAAAATCGGATTCAGAAAAAAGCTCAGCTTTTCATTCCCTCGACCTCTCCCAACTGAAGGATTTGTCATTCGGCCCCGATTGGGCGAGCGAACGCGGCAAAAAACGTGCTGAGGAGTCATATCGAGACCACGACGGTAGTGATCGACGCGCTTCCCGGGGGGGTCGCCGTTCGGAAGGTCGCGGACGCGACCGACGCGGCGATATGAACCGGCGCCAGGACGGAGATTCCGGTCGCCGCCGCGAGGGCAATTTCCGACGGGGCGATGACGATGCACGCTCCTCCCGTCCTCCTTTTGAACCGACAGTCGATGTCATTTTTGTCAGCCAGGACAAACCATTTGAGGTCTTGCTCAAGGCCATGCGCACGACGCACAAGACCTACGAACTCTTTGAGATCGCCCGCATCGTGCTCGGCAAGGAGAATCGCTTTGTCGCCATCCTCAGCCCCAAAGCGGATGCAGCTGAAAACAAACTCTTTGTTTCGGTACCCGACCAGATTCCCTTCCACACGCGGGAAGAGGCCATCAATCATGTGATGTCCAACCACCTGGATCGCTGGTTCAGCATTGAAGAGATCGAAGTGGATCCCCCCAGTGGCAATTTCCAGATGGTCAATCGCTGCAAACTGACCGGGGAATTGCTCGCTCCCCCCAATTTTCATCGCTATCAGGACATCCTGAAGGAGCACTTCGCCAAAAACATCCACAACCTGCCGTGGGAGCGTTTTCTCGAACGCATTGAGTCCGTCAAGGAACCTGAGGTTGTACAGGAGTGGCTCGACAAGATGAAAAAAACCTTCCGCTACACGCTCAAGCAGAAGGAGGGAGATGAAAGCCCCAAGGTGGTGCTCAATGCTCTCGAAGATGTGCGCTACTACTTGACTACCGAGCGCAAAAACGAGGTATTTTCCGCTAAGGACAAGGTGCGTCTGCCGGGAGAAAAAATCGAAACACTGCCCCGCGGCGATCTTCGCCGCTCCATCGAGCGCGAACTCGAGTATCAGCGCCGCTTCCCTCTGGTCACGTCCAACCACCTGCGCGGCCGCCTGCGTCGCTGCAACCTGAATTTTTTCAAGAAGGGTTCCAAGGGCGTCACGTTTGTCTGCGCGATCAAGCGCAAGCCTCGCTACAAGGATACAGTATTCAGTGAGAGCATTCAGGCCTTGATCGATTTTGTCACAGCGCATCCGAAGATTTCCGTGGAGGATTTGCTGCAACAGTATCAGCCTGCAGGCGTTGAATCGATCACCGAGGAAACCCAAAAGGCCGTGCTTCAGGATCTTCGCTGGCTCGTCGGAGCGGGTTATGTCACCGAATACGGCGACAGCACGCTGTATGCGGACAAACCGCTTGATATGCTTGCCGCCGAGGATCCCAACCACAAACCCGAGGCACCCAAATCCAAGCGAAAGGGAAAATCGGGTGACGCCAAGGCTACAGCTGCACAAGGCTCTGCCTCAGCCGAAGGGGAATCGAACGCTGCAGCGGTAGATGCCGATTCTTCAGATTCTGAAAAATCAACGTCTGAGGAACCCGAATCCGCATTGTCAGATGCCAGCGCAGAGGCGCAGCCTGCCGAGCACGCACCCGCCAAACCGGAGAGCGATGCACCGACAGCAAATGCATCTGACGACACCGATTCTGCTGAACCCGCAGCCCCATCCACTGAAAAACCGGAGGATGCGGTTGCTGAAGCGGATGATGCTACGCAGGAAGCGGAAGGAGTTTCAGCTGTTGAGCGAACTGATGTTTCCTCAGATGAAACGCAGGTTGCTGCACCGGAATCGACCGCAGAGGTTGAATCCGATGACAATGCTGTTGGGCAATCCGAACCTTCAACGGAATCCACTGAAGAAACTCCTGCGTCAGAAAAAGCATCCGATCCCAAATCTTCCAGCTGAAGCAGTAACGGTGCGCTCAAAAGCGTGCCGATAGTTGTTTGACCGGAGTCAACAAGATTGGCCTGACCGTTTCAGATCCGCAATGCCCTGCCTACGGCTCACAGCGAATGTGGAGTCCGTGTGTCTCGGTATTGCGGGTTAACTGCAGGGTTCGCGTGAATGGCAACATCCAGTCCGCCAAGCCGCGCTCTGGCCATTCCACAACCACCAGCCACGGGTCCTCGAGAAACTCGTCAATGAGCAGGGCCTCAGCAGCATCCCGGGAGGATAGGCGATAGCCATCCAGGTGCACCAGTTGTCGCTTGCCCCTGTGAATGCTGTAGAGGTTGAAGGTCGGACTCGTGACCGTTGCCGGGTCAATGCCCAGTCCCCTCGCAATGCCCTTCGTCAAGGTCGTCTTTCCCGCGCCAAGATCCCCCTTGAGGGCCAAAACCTGATTTGCAGGTAGTTCGCGTACGATCAATCGTCCCAGTTCAAGGGTATCGGCTTCCGTCGCGCAATTCACTCCCTTTTGAAGTTGATCAAAAATGTTCATAGCCCTGCTTTCCAAAGGGTTGCCATGCTCCCGTCTCATCCTTGACGCAAAGCATGAAGTTCCCGGCCCGCTCCACCACTGAACCCATGCAGGTAAGCGGTGTGGTAAAGCGCTCCGCCCACGCAGCCGAAAATGCCTCACATTCGCTATCGCGGTCCAGTGCAAAGACCAGCTCATAGTCCTCCCCATCACAGAGCGCATGCTCCCGGGCAGAACCTCCGCGTTGATCGGCCAGTTGAATCGCAGCTTCACTGATGGGAAGCGTCTCCACTTCCACACGGAAGTTGCCAACCAGAGAGGCGAGATCCTTTGCCAGGCCATCACTGACGTCCATCATCGCCTTCGCCCAACCCGTTTCACTCAGCCAGCGCCCCTCCGCAATGCGGGGTTCAAAACGCGCATGATGCCCAAGAATGCTTCCGCCCAATTCTCCCGTCACCCACAGCGTATCGCCAATGCCGACACCCTTTCGCTGAACGGGACGTTCACACATGCCCTGCAAACACAAATCGGCAATGAACACCCCGGCAGGTGCCCGGGAAATGTCCCCGCCCACAATGGACACCCCATGGACTTGTGCCAATGCGGCAATTCCCCGATAAAATGCCTCCAGCCAAGCCAGACTCACCTCTGCACACATCCACAGGGAAACCACCGCGCGACGCGGAATGCCTCCCATTGATGCAATATCGCTCAGGTTGCGGGCGATCAATTTGCGTCCCGCCAGTTCCGGCGACACCGTATGGTCAAAATGCTCCCCCCATGCGACCCCGTCCACGGTCGTCAGCAGATAGCGATGCTCACCCGTAAGATCCGTTACCGCGCAGTCGTCCCCGATCCCACCGGGACTCACAGGGCAGACCGGACCCAGCCATTGCTGGATCGATTCGATCAACCGCGTCTCCGAAAGCGAACGCACAGAGGCTTCGCATGCATCGGTAAAGGGACTGAAAGGTTCAGAGATCATGAGATTTGCAAATACAATTCCATTCATAAATGCAAATTTGGACTTGATATGGAATCGGCAAATACCTAGCTTTATCGATTTTTATGTCAGAGGAAACCAAAGATTCACAGAGCAAGCACCCGGAAGAACTCACTTTCATGGATGCGGACCAACTGAAGCGCTTCACCACCGGCACTGGCAAGATTCTGCCACGCAAGTACACCGGACTAAGCGCGAAGCAGCAGCGCCACATCGCCAAGGTGATCAAACGCGGGCGCAACGCATTGACCACCCTGTAAGAACAGACGGTATTCGGGCTGCCTGCCAGTTGCTGGATTTCCAGACCTGAAGAGCGCACCCGAACTCGCCTCATGCATGTCTTCGCCAGCAATCCCAAAGACATCCAGGAGGTCTGTCAACTGCTACGCAAGGGCGAGGTCGTAGGTGTTCCGACGGAGACGGTTTATGGACTTGCCGCAGATGCACTCCATGCTGAAGCGGTGGATCGCATATTCCACATCAAGGGTCGGCCACTGCACAATCCCCTGATCATTCACATCGGCACTGCTTCCAGTGCCGATCGCTATGTACGGGTCAATGCAACTGCGCAACGCCTGATGGACGCCTTCTGGCCCGGTCCGCTCACACTCGTACTGCCCAAGCGAAACTGCATTCCCGACAATGTCACCGCAGGGCTTTCCACCGTTGGCATTCGATGTCCCCGGCATCCGGCACTGCAGAAAATCCTGCAATGCCTGGACCGCCCATTGGCAGCTCCCAGCGCCAATCCATCCAACTACCTTAGCCCAACCCGGGTTGAACACGTTGTCGAACACCTGAAGGGTCGCTTGCAATGGGTTCTGGACGGAGGTCCGTGCGAGCGCGGTGTTGAATCCACCATCCTCGATCTCACAGACCCCCAGCACATTCAACTGCTGCGCCCCGGTCCCCTTTCACTGGAATCCCTTGAGCAAGTCGCCGGTACCTCGATTGCTTCGCGGAATGAGCCTGCAACATCCGATTCGGAGGATTCCGCTGCCGCCCGCACCAGCCCCGGTCAGATGGCCCTGCACTACAGTCCCCGCACCCCACTGCGACTGCTGACAGCAGGGGCGTCCTCATCTGCCATCGAGGCAGGAAAAGCACCCGTGGCCCGCGTCCACTTTTCCGATCAAGCGGCAGCCCACTGCTCTGAGTCTCCGACAGAACACCACTTTTTCCTCACGCATCAGGAAGAGGCAAAGGAGGCAGAGCACAACCTCTATGCCCTGCTTCAGCAGATCGATCACGGAGATTTCTCGGAAATTCGGATTGATCCGATTCCTGAAGGCAGTGCATGGAACGCCCTGCGGGACCGACTCACGCGGGCGTCGGCCCGTCGATGCTCTCCGAACGATGAGCGTTGAGTGGAAGTTCCACCCAAAAACAACACCCAAATCCCAACTCAGTCTCGACTCCTACCTCACCCTCGAGCATTTCGGCTATGCGTTTCACGATGCTGAGTCCCAATCCGGTCGATGACTCCCCTCCGGTGGGCCGGGAGGACAGTCTCGCGTATTTGGTGAATAGCTTCGCCTGATCTTCGTTCGACAATCCAGGACCCTCGTCCTTCACACTGATGCGCAGGCGGTCGTTGGGTGTAGCTTCGAGAGACACGCTCACCTGTGAACCGATGGGAGAATATTTGATCGCGTTGGAAATCAGGTTGTCCACGATCTGCCGAAGCAACATCGGGTCAGTCACAAGGTTCACTGGTGCGCTACCCTGATCGAGACTGAGGTGTTGGGACTTTTCCCTGAGCACAAACTGAAAATCCCCGGTGATGCGCTCCATCAGCGACGCAACATCCGTCTCAACGGGATGCACCGCCACGACACCCTCTTCAATTCGCGAGATTTCGAGCAAGTTGGTGATGATGGCATTCATCTGCTCTGCACTGCTGATAATGGTTCGGCTCATCTCCCGAATTTCCTCTTTGGAGAGGGTATCCGATGATTCATGGATCAACTCCGCCATTCCCAGTTGTCCCATGAGCGGTGACTTGAGATCATGCGCCACCACGCCGACAATGGAGTCTTTCTCCTTATTGAGCTGCAACAGACGGTCATTGGCCGCCTGTAAGGATTCGTGGCTGCGATGGATTTCCTCCTTCTGGGCTTCGACCGCCTTTGAAAACCGGCGGACTTCATGATAGCGCATGTAAAAAACCCCCGCAACGATGAACAAAACAAGCAGGCCCGCCATCAAGCCGTTGCGCTGAATCTGCTGCATGCGGGTTTCGTTCTCGGCTATCAACAAATCCCGCTCACTGTTGAGCGCACGCAGTGCCTCCTGCTCTGCCCTCAGCGTCGCCAATTCCTTCTGATTGTTGAGCAGCGCAATTTCCCGCCGCTGGCTTTCATTGTCATACTGAATGCTGAACAGGATGCTCTGGGAGCGCAGCTCTTCGGTCAGCAGAGCCTTCTCGATTTCCTCTTTCTGGGTTTTGAATCGAAATGCCGCTTCATAGTCGTCTCCCTGAATGCAGACATCAATCAATGCCGAATAGGTATCCATCAACTCTGCTGGATCATTGAGTTCCTGAGCATTTTCCAATGATTGCATCAACGCATATTTTGCTTCGTCACTCTGCCCGAGCTGCACCAGCGACAGTGCCTTGAAGCGGTAGGAGCGTGCGAGAACGTATCGGTACTCATTCTGGTTTGCACGATCAAATACTTCATCCAGGTATTCGAGCGAAAGCGTTGCATTGCCCATGCGCTGTTCAAGATCGGCCAAATTGCTGAGCGTGAGCGTAATCGCATATTCCGACTCGATCGAACGCTGATACTCGAGTGTCTTGTCCAGATTGGCACGCGCTTCATCATAACGTCCTGCCTCCATGTATGCCACTCCCAGATTGTTCAGATAGAGGTAATAGAAGCGCTCATCTTCTATATTCTGTTCAATCGCCTCTTCCAGAAACCGTATGGAACGATCCCAGTCCTTCATTCGCCAAAAACAGATCGCAATGCTGTTGAGCACGCGTGCCTCCATCTGACTTTGCTCAGCCTGACGGGCCAACTCCAGAGAAGCATTCAGATAATCGAGTGCCTGCTGATACTGACGCAGGGTTAGGCTAACGTTCGCACGAACCCTTAAACACTCGGACCTCAGTACCAAGTCCTCCAGATTCGACGACAACAGTCGTGCTTTCTCCGCATATTCCAAAGCAATGAATTTGTCTTCCAACCGAAGATAGGCGGATGCCAACAGATAGTAGACCTGACACTGCGCCACCGTATCTTCCACATTTTCGAGCAACTCCAGTGCTTCAAGCAGATGAGGCAGTCCCTTCTGCTGATCCGACCTGACATTGTAGAATTTCCCCAAATCAATGAGAACAGGGATGCGCTCCACACCCTGCAACTGCTCGAGTCGTTTGACCACTGCATCCGGATCCAGATCCGGCACATCCACCGTCGAGGCAGATACTCCCAAACCGCCTATCGCAAAGCAATGCAGCAGCACCAGCCGAATCAACAGCAACAGGAACTTGTGGAGAGAATCAAAACTGAGAACTGGCATGAATCAGGATGAGCAATGAAACATTGGTATTAAGCGAAGCGTCGCAAGCGCATGAAAGAGAAAGAACACTCTCTGGTGAAGCGACTTTCGATGACTTGATACCCACGATATGCACGTTTCTGATGATCGACCCAATTTTCAATGCATGAACAACAATTTTACCCAACCGCCAATACGCCCTACTCCTGCCCATCCCAGGCAGCCAATAACGCATATTGCCTCCAAGCCGCAGAGGCCAGCCCCTGAAGTGCCTGCATCCCCAATGACCCGAACCCGCGATCCATTGAGCGCGATCACTCCGGCAATTCAAAGGATTCGATGTTCTTGCGCACGTCGGTCAAAAATGCTGCCGAACCCACTCCATTGATCCAGCGGTGATCGAAGGTCAGGGTCAGATTGACCACCTCACGCGAGAGGTGTTCTCCGTCCTTCCCGATTGCTGGTTCCAGATGCGCACTTCCGATAAAGAGCGTTGCCATGGATGGCGGCACGACCACTGGCACTGCCGAGCGCACATCAAACGGTCCCATGGTTGAGATCAACAGCGGTGCCCGTGTCTTGGGCTGCATCTCCCCGCGCCGTGCCCGTGCAATTGCAGCAACAAACTCGATGCCAAATTCCTCCCAGGTCAGCTGATTCGCGTTTCGCACCACCGCAGTCTGCAGCACGTCATCAGGAAGGGACACTGCCACTCCAAGGTCAAAATCGTCATTGTCGCGGTTGAGCTTGTCCATCGCCACCGTGTATGTGAACATTTCATGCGCTTTCATGGCCTGCAACGCATTCCAGGCAATAATGGCTGATGGAGAGGGAGCCTTGTTGCCATACAGCTGCTTTGCCCTCGCTCGCGAGGTCCGGATGGACGACCAGTCCGCTTTCATGGTGATGGTAGCGGGCACAATGCCCTGCATCGCCTGAACAATCTCAGAGGACAGTCCAGACTTGCGCTCGCGTTCTCCTTCGGAGTGAAAAACGCGACCGATCAACGACGACAGCAGTTTTTTCGAAGCACCCACTGCCCCGCTCACCGAATCCGATTCCCTCGCGGACTGCGAGGCCGCAGGTTTTGCAGCAGGTGCAGGCGTGACCGCCTCGCGCAATTCGATTTCGGCAATCTCTTGCCCCACAGCCACTTCCGTATCTGCTTCAATCAACCAACGCACAAACGTACCCTCGACCGAAGACTCCACGGGAAAAACCGCCTTGTCAGTCTCAAGTTCACACAGGGCGTCATCATATCCAACCGATTCCCCCTCGCGTTTCACCAATGCGATGACGCGCGCACTCTGGATGCCCTCCCCGAGAATGGGCACACGAACCCGATGTGAGGTCGTGGTCTCCACTTCCGCAGGCAATGTCGCGTCAGACACGGTTTCCTGTTGATCCAAATCCGACTCCCCTGCCGTCGCTTCGCGCTGCTGGCGGGTCTGGACGAGCTTTCGAATCGCATCCACGACCTGTTCCCGGTCAGGCAGTGCAGTGTACTCGTAGACCGGATTGAGTCCGATCTGCACATTCTGCCGCGAAATGAGAACCGGACTGGCCACCATGCCCGCCCAGAGTTCACTATCCTGCACCAGTTCAGCGATGATCATCTGCCCCACACTGCACTGCGGAGTATCTTCCTGGATCACCAGCAGTCGCCCTGTTTTGCGCACCGAGCGCTTCACCGCCTGCACATCCCACGGCACAATCGAGCGCAGATCGAGGATCTCCACAACGCCCTCGTCAAATTCACGCTCGGCTTCCGCAACCAGTTCCAAACAGTTTCCCCAGGTCACGACGCTGACCTCGCTGCCTTCCTGCAATACCCGGCTCGTGCCCAGCGGGAGCGCGGCAGATGCCGTCTTCACCTCCTGCTCCTTCCACATCAGGTGCTTGGGAATGAGCACCAGCACCGGATCGTTGGACTGGATCGAAGTCCAGAACAGGTTCACGCAATCCTCGGGGGTGGAGGGAACCACCACCTTGATGCCCGGAATTGAGGCAAAAAGCGATTCATTGGTCTGGCTGTGCCAGATCGCACCGCCCGGAAGGTAGGCCCCACAGGGGGCATAAATCACCACAGGGCATTGCCAGTCGCCATTGGTGCGCCACCGAAGCGTCGCAAGATTGCTGACCAATTGATTCCAGGCCGGACTGATGAAATCGACAAACTGGATCTCAAAGACGGGTCGCTTGCCATAGCCCGCAAGCCCAACTGCCAGCCCCACAATCGTCGACTCCGCAACAGGTGCGTTGAACACATTCCCGGGAAATGCAGACGAAAGTCCGACCGTGAGTTTAAACACCCCACCCTTCGGATCTTCCACATCCTGACCGTAGATCACCGTATTGGGATCCCTCTCAATCGCCGCACGCAAGGTGAGGTTGACCGCCTCAACCATGCGGCACTTGCCTTCAAGTTTCACGGGTGGAGTTTCGGTGTGCTCAGCAGCCTCAAAGACTTCGAGTTCCGTATCCGCCGGACTCGGATCGTCGGCCTGATCCGCCCGCAGGTAATCACTGCGAACCACCGTCTTGGTATCGCGCTCCAACTCCTCATACTCGGCTTCAGTGAGCAGTCCTGCATCCATCATGCGCTGCTTCAGCAATCGAATCGGATCACGCTCGAGCATGGCCTCGAGTTCGTCGGACGCACGGTAGTTGCGATGGTCATCCGCGATGGAATGACTGTCGAGACGCTCCATCTCGAGCCAAAGGAACGCGGGTCCTTTCCCGCTGCGCGCATGGCGTATGGCTTCGCCAGCTTTGTGATAAACGGCCTCCACATCCGCACCGTCGACGCTGACCCATTCTGTGGTATTGATCGCTTCCAGCACACGCGGGTTGGTCTTGGAATTGGGAGTGCTGATGCCAAACTTGTTGTCCTCCACGATGAATACCACCGGAAGTTTTTTCTCCTTGGCCACACAGACCGCTTCAAAAAAGTCTCCCTGACGCGAAGCCGCCTCACCGAGCGAGGCAATCACCACATTCGCCTTGCCGTCCATTTGCAGTCCCCATGCGATGCCACAGGCAGGCAGCAAGTGACACCCCACCGGAGATGCGTGACTCCAGATGTTTTTGGATCGGTCACTGTAGTGACTTGGCAACTGGCGTCCCCCGCTGGACGAGGATTTTTTGGCCAGGAAATTGAGGGCGATCTCATGCGTGGTCATGCCTTTGGCAAGCACCATGGCACGGTCACGGTAATAGGGCGCGATGTAGTCATCTGCCTCGAGCTGCACACCAACCGCCGCCATCGCCTCATGCCCCGCACTGGAGATATGGAACCAACCCTTGCCCTGACGGATCATGTTCTGTTCGCGCTGATCACCCAAGCGACTCTCAAGCATGGTGTTCAGAATGGATCGCTGTAATGTTTCATCAAACGGGGGTTTTCCCATAATTTTCGTGGTCATGGTTACTTTTTGATTGGTTCCCCAAGCGGTCAGGAGTATCGAAAAGACAGTTTATCTACACATCGGCTCCAGAGTTTCACAAGCTCATAATCACCCACCCATTCGATTCGGGTTGACGCACCACAGCGAGCCGTTGGACTATTTGATAAATTAATTTTAGTTTCTTGAAAGTTCAGATTTACTAATTCTAATTTCACACTACTGTTTATCGAATTCCCTGAAAACGGCGCAGCATCCGGCTGCGCGGTGGGATGGGATTTTTAATCATCCAGAAACACACACGCAAACCGACGCGATTCATGAATCCGATTATTGCAATCTTCACTTCATCGTTGGGGAAGAAGTACTTAATGGCGATTACCGGAGTGATTCTCAGCCTTTTTGTCCTGGGACACATGCTGGGAAACCTTCAGGTCTTCTTGGACCCCTACTACATCAACGCCTACGCCTACAAGTTGCAGCACCTTCCCTACGGTCTGCTCTGGGTGATTCGCTTCGTGCTGCTGATCACACTGATCATCCATGTCTGGGTTTCTGTGGTGTTGACCATCGAAAACCGCAAGGCTCGGCCTGAGGACTATCGTCACAAGTCCACCGCAGCGGCGACACTGGCATCCCGCACCATGCGCGTAACAGGGGTTGTGGTATTCCTCTTTATCCTGTTTCACCTGGCCCACTTCACCATCCGCAACGTTCCCGGTCATGAATACAACGCGGTGATTGTCGACGCTTCGGGAGCAGAGCATGACGTTCACGTTGTGCTGACTACGCCCGATGGCAAAACCGTCAAGGACGCCTACGGCAACGACAAGGAAGTTCACAACGCACACGCCATGATGATTGCAGGCTTCAGTTACTGGTGGATCTCCGCGATCTACATCGTCGCCACCGCCCTGCTCAGCCGCCACCTCGCCCATGGGGTGAGCAGCATGTTCCAGTCCGTCGGACTGCGCAACTCCGGCAGCCGCAAATACCTCGATCCGATCGCCAATGTCTATGGCATCGTGGTGTTTGCGGGATTCGCCGCCATCCCGGCTGCAGTCCTCCTCGGACTCCTCACCCTCTAAAAAGGCAACCCGAAGCAATTGTAAGCACATGAATTTAAACTCGAAAATTCCTTCAGGTCCAATTCAGGACAAGTGGAACAATCACAAGTTTTCCGTCAAACTGGTCAATCCGGCCAACAAGCGGAAGTACAGCATCATTGTTGTGGGTTCAGGACTCGCCGGAGGCAGTGCCGCTGCCTCGCTGGGAGAACTCGGCTACAATGTGAAATGTTTCTGCTACCAGGACAGTCCGCGGCGCGCGCACAGTATCGCCGCACAGGGCGGCATCAATGCAGCCAAGAACTACCAGAATGACGGCGACAGCGTTTACCGGCTCTTCTATGACACGGTCAAGGGCGGTGACTTCCGCGCTCGCGAGGCCAATGTCCACCGTCTCGCCGAGGTATCGGGCAACATCATCGACCAGTGCGTCGCCCAGGGAGTTCCCTTCGCACGCGACTACGGTGGTTTGCTTGACAATCGCTCGTTTGGTGGCGCTCAGGTCAGCCGCACGTTTTATGCACGAGGGCAAACCGGTCAGCAACTGCTGCTGGGTGCCTACAGCGCGCTCAATCGCCAGATTGCACTTGGCTCGGTCAAGATGTACAACCGTCACGAGATGCTGGATGTGGTCATTGAGGATGGACGTGCCGTGGGCATCATCACGCGCAACATGGTGACTGGCGCCATCGACCGCTGGGCAGCCGATGCCGTGATCCTCGCAACCGGGGGCTACTCCAATGTTTACTTCCTGTCCACCAATGCGACGGGCTGTAATGTGACCGCCGCCTACCGGGCCTACCGCAAGGGTGCTGGCTTCGCCAATCCCTGCTACACGCAGATCCACCCGACCTGCATCCCCGTTCACGGCGACCAGCAGAGCAAGCTCACGCTCATGAGCGAGTCCCTGCGCAACGATGGGCGTGTTTGGGTGCCCAAGAGCAAAGAGGTCGCAGACAAGCTGCGCCATGGCAAAATGCACCCGTCCGAGGTTGCCGAAGAAGATCGCGACTACTACCTCGAGCGCAAGTATCCCAGCTTTGGAAACCTCGCACCGCGCGACATCTCCTCACGCTCCGCGAAGGAGGCCTGCGACGAGGGTCGTGGCATTGCTCACAACGAGGGCGGTAATGGGGTTTACCTCGACTTTGCCGACTCGATCAAGCGCCTTGGCGAAGACAAGATCCGCGAGCGATACGGCAACTTGTTTGACATGTATGAGTGCATTACCGGCACCAACGCCTACAAGACGCCAATGCAGATCTATCCCGCCCTGCACTACACCATGGGCGGTCTCTGGGTCGACTACAACCTGATGACCTCCGTACCCGGTCTGTTCGCACTTGGTGAGTGCAACTTCTCCGACCACGGCGCCAACCGTCTGGGTGCCTCGGCCCTTATGCAGGGCCTGGCAGACGGCTACTTCGTCATCCCCTACACCATCGGGGACTACCTTGCGGGAGATCTGGGACTCGCCAATGCGGGTCGCGCCAAGGCCGATACCCAGGCCTTTGCCGATGCAGAGGCAACTGTCAATGATCGCGTGCAAAAGCTGCTCTCGATCAAGGGCAAGCGCAGCCCGCGCTCCTTCCATCAGGAACTGGGCAAGGTCATGTGGGAGTATGCCGGAATGGCCCGCAATGAAGCAGGACTGCACAAGGCACTCGAACTGATTCCACAACTGCGTGAGGAGTTCTGGAACGATGTGCGCGTGATGGGCAGCGATATGGAGCTCAACCAGGAACTCGAACGCGCGGGACGCGTCGCCGATTTCCTCGAATTCGGTGAGCTGCTCTGCCGCGATGCGCTCGACCGCAAGGAATCCTGCGGAGGTCACTTCCGTGAAGAGAGTCAAACCCCCGATGGCGAGGCTCTTCGCGACGACGACAACTTCTGTCACGTCTCCGTGTGGGAGTTCAAGGGTGAGAAAGAAGCCCCGGTCAAACACAAAGAGGAACTGGAGTTCGAATACTGCAAACTGCAGGTTCGCTCCTACAAATAAGCACAACGCCAACCCACTTTTCAGCACATGAACCTTACTGTAAAAGTCTGGAGACAGAAAAACACGGAGAGCAAAGGCCATCTGGAAACTCACGAGGTCAAGGATGTCTCTCCTGACATTTCCTTCCTCGAAATGCTCGACATCATGAACGAGCAGCTCGTCGAGGAGGGCAAGGAACCGATCGCGTTCGACCACGACTGCCGCGAGGGCATCTGTGGCATGTGTTCGCTGGTCATCAATGGTCGTCCCCACGGGCAGCGCCTGACCACAGCCTGTCAGTTGCACATGCGCACCTTCAAGGACGGGGAAACCATTACCGTCGAACCCTGGCGCTCACGCCCAATGCCGGTACTCAAGGACCTCATCGTCGACCGGGGCGCACTCGACAAGGTGCAGCAGGCGGGTGGTTACATCAGTGTCAACACGGGTGGCGTTCCCGACGCCAACGCCATCCCGGTCTCCAAGGAGGTCGCGGACTGGGCAATGGATGCCGCCGCCTGTATCGGTTGTGGTGCCTGTGTGGCCGCCTGTAAAAATGCGTCTGCGATGCTCTTCACCGCTGCCAAGGTGGCCCAACTCAACAGCCTGCCCCAAGGCAAGGCCGAGAAGGATCGCCGCACGATCTCCATGGTCGAGGCCATGGACGCTGCGGGCTTTGGCAACTGCACCAACTACGGTGAGTGCGAGGCCGTCTGCCCGAAGGGCATCAGTCTCGACATGATCGCCCAGCTCAACCGCGATTACGCCGCCGCCTCAGCGCGGCGCCTGTTCAAGCGCGCCTGAGCACGGCAAATCCCAAAACTTCACTACAACAACCCGCCGGTCTCACGACCTGCGGGTTTGTTCATGCCCACTTCGCCCAGTTGCAATTCCGCAGGGCGTTCGCCTGTGGTTTCACCACCCTGAGCAAGCCGTAGGACCCGTCCATCCAATCTTCAAACCACGATTTCCGAATTCATCGCTCCGCAATTCGACCTCATTCGTTCGCCATTTCTGCTACACTACGGCCGCGCAGAGGCATGCACCGACATCGGACGGACTACCACCGATCCTGTGGACTGACCACCCCATGCCCGGCTTGCGCATGACATGCGTATAGAGTTGCGTGGTTTCCACGCTCTTGTGCCCCAGCAGATCCTGAACCGTTCGAATGTCCGTTCCGTTCTCCAACAGATGCGTTGCGACCGAATGCCGCAGGGCGTGAGAACTCATACCCTTAATGGTTTAAACAACTGAGTTTTGAAACATCGGCTGGCGAATGCAACCTACAAGGCCTATGGGCCACATAACGCTGTTGCACAGCGACAAAAGGGCTTTGCGTCCCCGACTCGTCGGGGTTTTTGCAGCTCCGCTGCAGCACTGCACCCCTCATCATCTGAGAAATCTGAGACATCTGTGGTTAAAAAACTTTCTTTTTAAACCACTTCAGCGAAGCGTCATTCACCTACTGGAAAGAACCCGATGGAATGTAACTCAGATATTTGAATAATTTTCTGAACATTAGATTCAAGCTACTGATTCGGAGAACCTTACAAAATCATCATGAACTCCCAATCGGGTAGCGAGGAGGATTGACTCATTGCGTTCGACATAGCAGGGGTTAGATCCGTGTCGGATGGGGGTGCACCCATTCGTCCTGGTAAGTGCGTGAGAGAAGTTGGGTGGCTTCTTTGTCCCCAGGCACGGTTTTGGTGTTGGGGTCGTAGGCAATGGGCCGTCCGAGTTCGAGAGCAACATTTCCCAGGATGCAAGCGGCGCTTGAGATGTGGCCATCTTCAATGTCGGAGAACGGGCGCGAGCGATCTTCCCTGGCTTTCATGAAATTGAGGCAGTGGCGGTCCTGACTGCTACCGACGACTCCACCAAACAGGCTTTCGTCAAAATTTTCGAGGTCGTTGGTTTTTGACAAGAGGTGACGTCCGGTTATCGAACCCCCATCCCGTGGCTCAAAAGTGTAGCCGAGTGTCGTTAGATTGAGGGTACCCTTTTCTCCGAGAATGCGCGCGCCCCATTGATCGGTCCAATGGCGTTGGGGAATGGGGGATTTGCCCCAGTGGCGGTGTTCCCAGCTAACATCAAGGTCGGGATAATGAAACACCGTGTGATGGGTGTCGGAAATATTCGAAGTCGCATTTTTGTAAACATAACGCCCTCCCGTGGAGCTTACCCTTTCGGGCCAGCCCAGTCGCATGACGTAGCGGATCAAATCAAAGATGTGCACGCCCATGTCGCCAATGGTGCCATTGCCGTATTCCTGGAACTGACGCCAACCCCGCGACTCGATCCAAGGCACATACGGAACCTTGGGCGCAGGTCCAGCCCAGAGGTCGTAGTCGAGATGAGCCGGGGGAAGTGTCGAAACCATTTTGTCACCGTTTCCTCCACCATAGTAGAAGCACTCAACCAAAGCGATCACTCCCAGTTTTTCCGATTCGATAAATAGCTCACGCACCTCATCGAAGATCGGTTGATTCCTGCGTTGCAGGTTTATCTGGACCACCCGGTCGTATTTGCGGGCGGCAGCGAGAACGGCTTCGCCTTCCATTACATCGACACTGATCGGTTTTTCCAACAACACATCCGCTCCCGCCTGTATCGCTGCAATCGCCGGAAGTGCGTGCCAGTGGTCAGGAGTCCCCACGATGACGATGTCGTGCTCCACACTCGAAAGCATCTTGCGGTAGTCCGCAAAAGTGGCAGGTGCTTTGCGTTGTTTGGCTTTCACGCTCAACAGCGTTGTTTCAAGCATGTGCTCATTGGGATCGCAGAGGGACACAATATCGATATCTGCAACTTTTGCCAACGAGTCCAGATTCACATTGCCATACCATCCGCACCCTATGAGCCCCACTCGGGGACGTCCGTGGTCCGAAGCAAAGATTCGTGAGGGCACTGCTGCCAGCGCACCCGCTGCCGCTAGAGAGGAGATGAAAGTTCGACGATTCATGGGGAAAAGTAGAGAAATGAGAATACCCAAAAGAGGCATTATAAATTAACCCATTGGGAACACAAACTGCCTCGGCGATTATCCTCCAATTGGTTGAGGAAAATGAGATTTAACAGGTGCACCTGCGGTGCATTTGTTGAATCGCAAGTAGATGCAGGTTTCTGGAGAAGGCTGAAACATCGTTCAGCTGCGCTTCACTGGCTGGACTGTCAAGGCCAGTCCAGCAGGATGCGCTGCGCGCAACAGGTTTTTTGGGGGTGGTTCTTGAACCTGTTGCTGGGAAAGGTCGAACCGTTGAGGTTTTCGAGTGTCCAGGGGTCGGAATTTTTCCAAATTCCGCTACGGAGCAAAAGAGATTCTTTTTGAACCTGCTACACGGAGGGACGACGTGTATCCTGCTCCGGCGAAGCCGGATCAAGAGAGTCCGTAGGACGAACGGTGTTGGATTAGATGCGCTTGGATGGAATAGGCTGACGCACTGCTGACGTTGGAACATCGTTCAGCTGTGCTTCACTGGATGGACTGGCGGGGCCAGCCCAACAGGATGCGCTGTGCGCAACAGGTTTTTTGGGGGTGGTTCTTGAAGCTGTTGCTGGGAAAGGTGGAAGCGATGAGGTTTTCGAATGTCCAAGGGTCGAAATTTTTCCAAATTCCGCTACGGGGGATTTGATGGCTTGGGAGGGGCATGGCGGGTTGGAACGGCGGCTCCCGGCGAGCGGGAGTCCTACGCAAGATAGGGAAATCGCCATGAGAGAAGATTCGACGAGAACAGTGTTGGGTTATGGGCGATGGATCTCGACTCAATGGAATCTGTGCCCATCTCATAGATCTGTGGTTTAAAAAGAATGAATTTGAACCACTTCAGAGCGAAGCGGCATTCAAACCCTACTTGTCGGGTGCGAAACAAATTTCTTGGATTGCCACAGATGATGAGGGGTGCAGCGAGCTGCAAAAACCCCGACGAGTCGGGGACACAAATCCTTTTTGTCGCTGTGTAACAGCGTTATGTGGCCCATAGGCCCCGTAGGGCTTCCGTTCATCGGGAGCCGCCAGCGTCGAATTCGAACGTTTGATCTGTAGCTTGGAAAGGTATTTGTTGGGATTAGGGTCTTTTTCTTTTGGAGGCGGATTTGTAAATTTCTGATCGATCTCGTTTTCCTACTGCGATCACGTATACAGAAATCTCATTTTTCTCTACTTCGTAGACGAGTCGGTATCCTGAATTCCGAAGTTTTATTTTGTAGTGATTTTCGAAACCCCGTAAACGATCCGATGGGACTTCAGGTCTCTTGAGTCTTTCCGACAACTTTTTCTTAAATTGTTCTCTTACGGTGGAACCCAGTTTCTTCCATTCTTTCAGGGCAGAGGGGAGGAATTTGAGCTTATAGATCATCTAAGGAAATTTCAATTGCTTCACTTTTTTCAATTTTTCTTTCTTCGATGAGCTTTACAAGTTCGGCATCCTCGATGATGTCCAGCATTTCTTCATAAGTTGCGGCTGGAATAAGGTAAGCGGCAGGTCGATTATGGTTCAAAATGGCCACAGGTTCGCCGTCTGATTCCACGAGCAAATTGCTAGGATTCTTCTTCAACTCCGAGATGCTGGCAGTAAATGAGCTTAATATTGTATTCATTTAAGACCAAAATATGGCTTCTTATTTAAGTTTCAATTTTTTTCTACTTTTCCCACAACAGTTATGAATGCCACAGAGGGAGAGAGAATGCGTGGTGCAGCGGAGCTGCGATGGCGAAGTTGAAATAGTTAATGGGGAAGAGTTTATGCTTTGACTGGCTCAGGTGAAAATGCTGTTTCCCTGAAAGATGGGACTTTGGCTGGACCAAAGTCATCTGGGCACCGCAGGTGCATTTGTTAAATTTCAAGTAGATGCAGGTTGTTGAAGAAGGCTGACGCACTGCTGGGAGTTGGAACATCGCTTCGCTGGATGGACTGGCGGGGCCAGCCCAACAGGATGCGTTGCGCGCAACAGGTGTTTGTGAGTGTTCCTTGAACCTGTTGCTGGGAAAGGTGAAACCGTTGAGGTATTCGAGTGTCCAGGGATCGGAATTTTTCCAAATTCCGCTACGGAAGAAAAGAGATTCTTTTTGAACCTGCTACACGGAGGAAACGACGTGTATCCTGCTCCGGCGAAGCCGGATCAAGAGAGTCCGTAGGACGAACGGTGTTGGATATGATGCGGTTGGAGGGGACAGGCTGACGCACTGCTGGGACTGAAACATCGCTTCGCTGGATGGACTGGCGGGGCCAGCCCAACAGGATGCGCTGCGCGCAACAGGTTTTTGTGAGTGTTCCTTGAACCTGTTGCTGGGAAAGGTGGAGTCGTTGAGGTTTTCGAGTGTCCAGGGGTCGAAATTTGATGGCTTGGGGGAGTGGCGTGGCGGCTTCGAGCGGCGTCTGGGCACCGCAGGTGCATGTGTCAGGTCTCTGAGTGACCACGTGTCGCAACCCTCACCCCAGATCCAGTTCTGGCGCGTCCAGGTCGGTGCAGTTGACCGTTTTGGCGCTGCTGCTGCCGCTGCGGGGAGACAGGTCCATGTCGCGCATGCGCGCGCCGTGAACGGAGTCGAGAACCAGACAGGGGCGGGAGTCGGGATCGATGCATCGCACAGTGATGCCGCTCAGGTTCAAATCGGAAACATGGCGAATGTAGAATCCGTGGGCAGGAATCTGCCCAAAAAACTGGGGGTCAGGGTAACCAGTTTCCAACTCGGGCACCTGCACTGCAACTGCTTCCGGTCCGGCTCCTCCCTCCATGTTCAGGCGCACATTGCGGATGCTCACCTGCTCCACTGGATAGCCCGGGATGCCCATGAGCATGCAGGCGTATTTGCGGTCGGCATGGTGCACCACCACATTCTCAATCGAAACCCTGCGGAACTGACCCACCGGGCGCCCTTCCGGTCCGCGCATGCGCGCACCACGCCGCAGAAAAAGGGGAGCATTCACCACCTCCCGCATCGTGAGGTTGCTCACCGTGATGTCCTCAAGGTCACCCCCGTCCACGGTTTCCAATGCCAGGCCACGGGAGCGTTCAAAGGTGCAGTTTGAAATCGTGATGTTCTTGAATCCACCAGACGACTCGGTTCCCAGCTTGATGCGACCGGTGACGCCTCCAAAATCAGGAGCCGTCACCTGTTGCGTGCCGTAGGTTCCATCCAAAAATGTGCCCAGATCGTATCCCATGACCTGGCAATTTGTGATCGTCACGTTCTCGGTGTCCTTGAGATAGCCCAGCCCCATGGATGCCTTGAGCACGATCGCATCGTCGTTGGGGGTATTGACGACACAATTCGAGATGCGCACATTGCGGCAGCAGTCGATGTTGATGCCGTCGCGATTCGAGTCGATCTGCACATTATCCACGAGAAAATTCTCTACGCCCGTCGGCAGAATGCAAAAGTGCCCGCCCCGATAAATGCGCAGGTCGCGGATCACCACATTGCGGCACAGCTTGAGCGCGATGGCCTTATTGCCATGCCCCGGCACGCCGGTATCCCACTTTTGAAGCCCCTTTCCATCGATCAGTCCCGCTCCTTGCAATGTGACATTCTCGAGTCCGATGCCCCAAATGAGACTGTCCTCCCAGTAGCTGTGACCAGCATCCTGATAGCCATGCTCGCTGCAGGCGGGATTTTCCGAGGCAACATCGTACCCACGCCCGGCAGTCGGTGTCGCTGCCAGTATCGTCGCCCCGGCATCCAGATGCAGGGTGATGTGGCTGCACAGCCGAATCGAAAAACAGGCATAGACTCCTGCCGGAATCCAGACGGTTCCCCCACCTGCTGCAGCGGCTGCCGCGATGGCTCGGTTGATGGCATCGCTGTCAATGGTAACACCATCACCGAGTGCGCCAAAATCTTTTACATTCCAGATCGGATTTCCCATATTCCCCATTGGTTGAAGCGTCGAGCTTCGGTTGAAGTGGAGTGAAGGCAGGGCATTCGATGCCCATCATTCTCAAGCTGTGTGCAGAAAAAAGTAGTCCCTGAATCCAGTCTGCGATTTGCAACGGGTTTGGCAACCCAAGCCGTCTCGCACATACGCATCACTGGATTCAGGGAAACCCCCAATTAAACTTGAACGCTCCTGAGCTTACGCGTAGAGGATCGTGGGAACAGCACCCCCTACTCTGACAGTCCGAATGTGGCGGAATTTGTGGGCGCGCAACAATCCCGCTTGAGTCATGCATTTCGGATCCACATTTCCAGCAGAATCCGTCGGTTCCTGCGGACTGGAATTCGAATCCCATTTCACCAACACTTTCATGGATAATACTTCAATTGACAAAGGAGGTTTCACATTGCCTGGTGAAGCCGGATACGAGGCACTGACCCTGCGCCTGGCCGAAACCTGGGGCGCAGATGTGATTCGCGACAGCGACGGCACCCAGCTCTCGGATGAAATCATCGAGTCACCCTACGACATCTACTCGACGCTCTGTCTCGTGCGGGCCGACAACGAATGGGCCAAGGCCAACCCGAGCAAACTTCAGCAGTGCTGCATGATGAGTCAGCCCGTTTTTGCGGACGGACCCACCGTCACCATTGAGCTGCTGAAGGGTTATTTTGATCAGCAGTTTGTGATCAACTTCGACGACGATCCCAAGCAGTGGTGGCAGGTCTTTGACCGCACCAGCGGAGCGGAAGTGCCCACGGGACAATGGAGTTTCGACCGCGAAGCCGGCACGGTTTCCATCTCGCATGCCACTCCCTGGCACCAGTACACCGTGAATTTTTTCTGCTACCGCATCTGGGAGGAAATCTCGATGTACAATCACGTCACCAACGATTGGGGCGACAAGGAGCACCTGATGCCCATCGACCCGATCCATCCGGAAGCACGGGAGCAGATCCTCGATTACCTGGAGAAGTGGCTCAATGCGCACCCCCACACCAAAGTGGTGCGCCTGACCTCGATGTTCTACAATTTCTGGTGGTTCTGGGGTGATGGCAAACACCAGCGCTTCCTGGTCAACGACTGGGGTTCCTATGAGTTTTCCGTGAGCACCGAAGCCATTCGCCAGTTTGAGGTCATCAAAGGCTACCGTCCCAGCTCGGAGGACTTCATCAATGCGGGACTCTATAACAACTCCTACAAGGTTCCGACCCCGTTTTATCAGGACTGGATCGATTTCATCAACGCCTTCGTCGTCGACTTTGGTAGCGAGTGCATCGCACGCATCCATGCCCATGGCAAACAGGCCTTTGTATTTTACAATGATCACTGGATCGGTGTGGAACCCTTCGGCAAGCGCTTCAAGGACTTTGGCTTTGATGGCATCATCGACGGTATATTCAACGGTTTTGAAGCACGCAAGGTCGCGGAAACCCCGGATGTTCAGGTGCGTGAGATCCGCATGCATCCATACCTGTTTCCCACGGGAGTCAACGGGGCACCCTCCTTTCTACCAGGCGGCAATCCAACGCTGGAATGCAAGACCTACTGGATCGACATCCGTCGCGCGCTGCTGCGCAAACCCGTGGACCGCATCGGGTTTGGCGGATACCTGCACCTGGTAGAAAACCATCCCGACTTTATTGAGGCGATCACACAACTCGGAAAAGAATTTCGCCAGCTGCGAAACCTTGCCAAAACCGAAGCACCCTGGGAGAGCGGCATCAACGTCGCGATTCTCACCGCCTGGGGCCAGCTGCGCGCCTGGGCGTGCCGCGGACACTTCAACCGCGGCAATTATTACAATGAGGCAATGGAGTCACTTTCGGGACTGCCGGTTGAGACCACCTTCCTGTCCTTCGATGACATTCTCACAAACGGGATTCCCGAAGGGATCGATGTGATCCTCAATGCTGGCATCGTCGATGACGCATGGTCAGGTGGCTACCACTGGCGCAACGCCCGCATCGTGGAGGCGATCTCCGAGTTTGTATGGCAGGGCGGTGCACTGCTCGGCATCGGAGAACCCTCGGCCCAGCGCTTCAGCACCCAGTATTTCCAGCTGCGCCACCTGCTTGGAGTCGACCGGGAGGTGGGTCTGACCCAGGCCTTTGAACGGCTGCCATTTGAGATCCACGGCGAGCACGCCATCACACAGGGCATCGAACTGCAGCAACGCCAGGGCAAGACCATCGATCAGCTCTACATCACCGATACCCAAACCCGGGTACTCGCCGCCGATGGACGCTCACCCCTCATCGCCACTCGCGAGACGGGTCAGGGCCGCAGCGCGTATTTTGCAGGATTCCACTATGATGCCATTGATACGCGTTTGCTCATGCAGACCTTGTACTGGCTCACGGGGCGTGACGCTCAAGCGCAGCCCTGGACCTGCGACAATGCGCACACCGAATGCGCATGGTATCCCGGCCAGCGCAAACTGGTCGTCGTCAACAACAGTGCCTCATCCCAACAGACGCAGGTATTTACGGACTCGGAAACACTGAAGCTCCAGCTGGAACCCTACGCCTGCAAGATTCTCGATCATTGACCCGGCGATCCGCATGCAACCCATCTGATTCGAAAGGGTTTGATGCGGAACTGTCGGTTCAATCCCATTTAGAATCTGGATTTTTTCCAAATCCAGCTACCAAAGAAGACGCCGCTGGGTTTAATTCCCAGCTGCGAATTCCGAGCAACCTGACGGGCGCAGAGCTGCGTGCCGCATCCGGTAAGTAGCGGGAGCTTCCAGCTCGCGCATACCCACCCCTATTCATACCCTCTACCGGCAATTGAGGCTTGAGCCGACTGCGCCTCTTCCGGTAAGGTGCCCACTCACTCCACCCTCAACCCAGCCTTCTCATGCAACCTCCATTGCCCATTTTCTGGCTGCTTTGCAGTTCTGTGTTCCTGCTTGTCCACCTTCAAGCAGAGCCTCCTCCTGAAATTCAGCGCCAGTATCAGGCATTGCTGCACATTCTCAATCAGGCAGACACTGCATATTTTGAGGAACACGAGTCGCTCATGAGTGACGCCGCCTACGACCGCATGCGGTTGCAGCTGCAACAACTGGAGCACCAGTACCCGCACCTGAAACAACTCCCCGTGCCCGAATCCGGTGCGCACACTCGCGAACGGGTCGAGCATCGATCCCCCGTGCTCAGCCTGCAGAAGTGCAAAAGCGACGCCGAGCTGCTCGCCTTCTGCAACGCACTGCACCAGCCCGGAACACAATGGGTGATCGAACCGAAAGTCGATGGTGCTTCCATCGTCGTGACCTATCATCACGGTCATCTGACACAGGCCCTCACCCGGGGTGACAAGCTGTCCGGGATTGATGTCACCGAAGTGATTCTGGCTTCGGGTGCGCTGCCACTTGCCATCGAGGGATTGCCCGAACACCTGGAGCTGCGCGGTGAGGCCTATATTCCGAAGGCACATTTTGACGCCATCAATGCTGAGCGCATCCGGTCCAACCAGTCCCCCTATCGCACGGCCCGCAACCTCGCCTCCGGCACGCTCATGCTGCAGGATCCGGTTGAGGTCATGCGTCGCGGCCTGCGCATGTTGATTTTTGAGTGGCGCAACGCCCTGGAATCGGGTCGGAAATCCCATTTCAACGCCCTGAATCAACTCAAGGACGCAGGGTTTCCCGTGGTCCAGACCCTGCGGGTTGCGTCCGTTCCGGAGATCATCGCACAAGTCAACTCCCTCGAAAAATCCCGCATGCAGCTGCCATTTGACGCAGACGGTTGGGTCATCAAACTGGATTGCCTGGCGAAGCGGCAACATCTGGGTAACACTCAACAGCACCCACACTGGGCAACCGCACGAAAATTTCCACCGGCACCCATCCTTGCAACCGTTCTGGAAATCGAAACATCGGTCTCGGATCGAGGAAAAGTGACCCCCATTGCGATTCTGGAACCCGTCGAAATCGACGGAGCCACCATCCAGCGTGCCACCCTGTACAATGAAGCCTTCGCCGAACGCATGGGCATACGCCCCGGTTCCAAGGTTTGGTTGATTCGAGCCGGTGGTGCAGTGCCGGAAATCCTCGGTCTTGCCAACGGCGACACTGTACCTGGCAAGAACTCGAAACACCCATGAAAAACCAACCGTCAACCTGCCAAGCGCATTGACCCCTGTCATGCATGATGCTGCAATCGCCCAGTGTGTTCCCGCAGCGTCGTTTCTCCATTGTCCCACAAGGCATTTTCCCGATGCCATCCTGCAGCCTGTCCTTCGCCACTGCACGAACCACCCGGATTTCCAAAGTGAAGCTGTCGGCGTGACATTGCAGCACACTCCCATGCGTGCAACACAAGGGGGTGCCCGAAGGCACCCCCACCCACACTTCTCCGGAACAGAATGCCATCTGCACGGAGAAAAATCGATGTTCGTGAGCAAGTTTATTCGCGAGTCACTGTCGGCCACCCATTCTTCCAGTGAATGGGGTTGATCAACAAACGTGCCCAGGCGTATTCGTGCTGGGAATCATAACCGTGATAGACGAGATAATCGACTCCATCCACGTGCGTCACTCCATTGTGCCCCACGCCATACCAGCGATCATCACCTTCGAGCAGCAAGGTTCCTCCCCCTTCGTTCATCGGCACGCCATTCTGGTCGACATAGGGTCCGGTCACGGACTTCGAGCGTCCCACTATCATTTTGTACGTGCTGTCTGCACCGCGGCAGCAATAGTCGGTTGACGCAAACAAGTAGTAATATCCATCCCGATAAACCAGAAAAGGTGCCTCAATCGCGCCTGACCCCGCCTGCTCCGGATATCCGCCATCGGGCATTTCAGCTGGACCCGGATTGCGGCTCGCAATCGTGATCACTTCGGGTGCATCCGGATGGGCCAGCTCGATGCGGTTATCTGCGAGCTGCACGATTTGCAACCCACCCCAGAACGAACCAAAGGCGAGCCAGGGCGTGCCGTCCTGATCATCAATTACATTGGCGTCAATCGCATTCCAGTTGTTCAATCCTGGGAAGGACTGAATCACGATGCCATGGTCAGTCCACCCGAATTCGGAACTCTCAGGGTCAAGCGTCGGGGTGGAGGCAACTCCGATGAAGGAGGTGTTTCGACCAAAGGCCGATACCGAATAATACAAATACCAGGTGCCGTCGTGATGGTAGATGTCGGGTGCCCAGAGATGCCCCCGAAATCCGGGAATCGTCTCAAACATCCATTGCGGAACCTCAGGAAACACAGAATCGAGCGTCGTCCAGTGTTGCATGTCGCTCGACTGCCAGACGTTGATGCCCGGTCCGGTGTGGAACAGAAAATACTGATCACCTTCGACGGCGATCACGGGGTCGTGCACAAAGGGTTGTACTTCTCCGCTGGCTCCGTCTGGATATGGAACCGGAGCAGCAGGCACAGACGGATCGGCCAGAGCGACAACCGTCGCCAGGGCGATCATGGGCGCAAAAAGGATGCGTGAAAAAGTGGAAATCATCATGGATAGCTTCAGTTGAAATTCAAAGATTGGAGACTTCAGGGCAGCGATGGACGTCCAAAATCCGGAAATCCCTCATCCGTCCAGCGAACGCATTTGACGTAGGTGTGACGGTTGGGATCCCACAGGGGATCGCCCACAATTTCCGTATACGTGCGCGCGTGATACACCAGGACATCCGCACTGCCGTCCTCCGACTTTGTGAAGCTGTTGTGCCCCGGCCCATAGACGCCATGCTCAAAACAGGAACGAAACACAGGCTGGGTGGATTTGGTCCACGAAGCGGCATCCATCAGGTTGGAGTTCTGATGCGCCCACAGCAGACCGACTGCATAGTTTTCATCGGTCGCACTGGCCGAATAGGTGATAAAAATACGGTCACCGTGTCGCAGGATGCCCGGACCTTCGTTCACCCAAAATCCAATGGTTTCCCAATCAAACTCAGGTTTGGTGAGCATGACGGGATCTCCCATGATCGTGAGCGGATCCTTCATCTTCGCCAAATACAGATTGGAGTTTCCCCGAATCTCCGGATATTTCTGTGCCCAGAGGTAGTAGAGTTCTCCCCCCTGATAGAAGGTCGTCGCATCCAGGCAAAAGGTATCCCACGGTGTGAGGATCTGCACGGGTTCACCCCAGCTCCCCTCCAGTGGATTTACCGCATCGGTCGAAATCGCCCACATGCGGTGCTGAAACAACTCGTCCTTGATCTCCCGGGTGTGTGCAGCGGCAAAATACACATACCATCGCCCGGAGTGAAAGTGAATCTCCGGTGCCCAGATCAACTGACTGTAAGGCCCCGTATCGGGTTTGCGCCAGACAGCCACCCGTTCGGCACTGGCAAGCCCGGCGATGGTTTTGGAGCGCCGCAGTTCAATGCAATCATAGGCAGGCACCGACGCACTGAAATAATAGTACCCGTCGGTGTGCTGGTAAACGAAAGGATCGGCGCGTTGCTCGATCAAGGGCTGCATCGCTTGAGTCATGAGGGTCTTCAGGTTAAGGGTTTCAATGGATCAGGTCAGAGCGACTGCTTGAGTTCATTGTAAAAATTGTCCGTGATGCGATAGCGGAACATCAGCGACCCCATCAGGGTGTGGAATACCCCGGGAATGATGGTCAGCATCAGTGCTATGCCCATCATTGCCAGAGGCGTCTGCGTCTCACGCGGAACATAGTGAAAGGCCGTCAACAACCATCCAACCACCGCCCCGGCGACGCCCATGCCCGCCTTTTGCGCGAAGGAAATGCACCCGAAGGCGAGGCCGGAGACCCGTTTGCCAGACTTGAATTGCCCATAATCCACCGCTTCCGCAATCGCCGACCAGAAGACTGGTGCGTGCAGATCCACGACAAACGAGAGCAGGAAATACAGCACAAACGCGATGGCAACATCGCCCGGCTGCACCAGGAAATACATCGCCACACTCAGCAAGCCGACGAGCAGCTGGCTCCAGCGAAAGAGCTGCACCTTGCAGTAGCGTTTGGTGATCCATGTAGAGGCCACCATCGCGAGGATCGCTGCCGCAACCCCGGTTCCCAGAAAGGAAGACTGCAGCTGCGCACTGCCGCCGAGATAGTACTTGGCATAATACAGTGCCACCGACCCCCGGATCACATAGCCGATCGTTCCGATAAAACAAACGGCAAAGAGCACCAACCACTGGTCGTTGCGAAACAACAGTCGAATCTGTTCCAGCACCGGTTTCTTGTCCACTTTGTGCTCCACGCGCTCCGTCGTAGTCGCGAAGCAGAACAGGAACAACAGCGTGCCCATCAGGGCCATAACCCCCATCGACAGCTGGTATCCACGAGAGAGACTCTCTTTGCCCAGTGCATCTGCCATGATGGGCACCACGATCGACACGAGGAAGGCCGCCACTTTTGCAAAAAACAGGCGGTAGCCGTTCGCGGAGAGGCGTTCTTTCGGGTCATCTGTGAGCACTCCGATCAGGGAGATGTAGGGGATCGTCACCGAGGTGAACATCAGCGTCACAAAAATGTAGGTCGTATAGGCCCAGATCAACTTGCCCGCGTAATCAAAATCCGGAGTCGTAAACGTCAGAAACACCGAAATGCCAAACGGTACCGATAAAAACAAAAAGTAGTGCCGAAAGCGCCCCCAACGTGTGGTGAACTTGTCAGTCAGCATACCCATCAAGGGGTCCGTGATTGCATCAATGCCTCGAACGAGAAGGAACAGCAGGGCAAGATCCTGCGGGCGGATGCCGAAAACGTCCGTATAGAAGAACGTGATGATGAGGAACATGGACGAAATGACCACGTTCACGGCCATGTCACCGGCACCAAATCCGATCTTTTCGAGGATCGTCAGTTTTTGGGTTTTCATTCTGTAGATTCTGTGTGTGTGGGTATGTCAGGATATCGTTCCATTCGGCGGACAAATGCCAGGTGGAATCGTAAAATACACGACCCTTCCGGAAGCATTCGCCCGATGCGAATCGCACTGCACAAACTCCAAGCCCAACATCACCGCATGGCGACTGAAATGGCATTCCCACAGTCCGCTCTCCGCCCCGTGCAAGGGCTTTTTCTCAACGAATCGACCCCGATCAGGTCATTGGTAAATGCGCAAATACGACGCGCGTTCCGCCAAGAAAATCGGAGGAATGAATCGCAGGTCCCGCAAAACATTTTCCGACAGCTCAATCCGCCAATGCCAGGGTTTCGGGAGCAATCAGGCGGCGGGCCTCTTCCATCAGGATCTGACCAAACAGCCAGTCAAACCAGAAACCGTGAACGGGGGTGCCGCGATCCAAACCATCGCGAAACTTCGTTTCCATCAAATTGACCGCCGCAGCCAGTTCCGTCCGGGCTTCAGGATTGCGCGCCATCATGTGATAGGCCATGCCGCGAATCGCATGCACCGCAACCGTGCGCGGCGCGTTGTTGTCGGGATAGGCCAGGCACGCATCGCACCAGGCGACTGCGGTTGAATAGTCACCCCTGCGCAGCTCATACAATGCAACCGACATGGATCGCCAGGCCGCCTCAAAAAAATCCCCCACTTCCACATCGCGCTGCACAGCCCGCTCAGTTTGGGCCACCATATCGCGAAGCTCCACGGTTAAGACTTCGCTCGCAGGCTTCAGCAGCACAATCTTGAGAAATCGGTCTGCAAAAGCACTGCCATTGGCTCTGTAGCGTTCCACTGCGTGATGACGGAAATCCTCGTACCGTGCACTGTCGCCGAGTTTCACCAGTACTGGCCCCAGCTCGAGCAGATCCAGACTCGCTACATCCGCACTTTCAAAGCGATTGACCTGAAGCAGCACCTCAAAATAGTGCGCCGCTTCTTTCCATCGTCCGCGAATGCCATGCCACTCCCCAATCGCACGCACCACTGCAGCTCCTTCCACGGAAGCCTCCTGCAGAGGGGTGGTAAGCATGAGTTCATCCGCCGCTTCGAGGCGCCCCTGACTGATCAGCCAGGCCGCTTCCGTTACACGCTGCCGGACCTCCGCCTCCTGGCGCAGGCGCATCTGCTGTTGCTCGGCCGCCACCGCACGGTGCCGGGCTGCACGCTCCTTAAAGAGTAACCAGGTGGAGACTCCCATGCCTGCAACCAGGGACGCCGCCACCATCAGGCTGGCCACAAACACCACCCGATTGCGGCGGATGAATTTTCGCATCCCATAGTGCCAGCTCATCGGTCGCGCAAGCACCACCTGATTGTCGAGAACCCGCTGCACATCCATCGCCAGCGCGTTTGCGGTTTCATAGCGCAGGCTGCGATCTTTCTGCAGGGCCTTCATCACGACCCAATCGAGATCATTGCGAAGCAGGTGCAACAATTCCGACGCAGACAACTCACGATCCCGGGCAAGCCGTGCCACTTGCGAGGACTTGAGTTCCAGCAGACAGGACGAGGGCTTGATCGAGATTGCATTCTTGAGCAGCTCCCGCATTTGCGCGGCACTGAGATCCATCATGCGCCGACCATCGAGCGGGGTGCGTCCGGCGAGCAGTTGATAGAGCAGTACACCCAGACTGTAAATATCGCTGCGGGTATCCACATCAAACCCGTTCATCTCCATCTGCTCAGGACTCATGTAGGCGGGAGTCCCCATCAACTGGTCTTCTTTTGAGAATGCATCGCGGTCAAACAGTCGGGATTCCGTTGCCCTTGCGATGCCAAAATCAATCACCTTGGGGATCGCCACACCATCCTGCTGACAAACCATGATGTTGGAGGGTTTGATGTCGCCGTGAATGATGCCCTTCTGGTGGGCATGCTGAATCGCATGACAGATCTGAATAAAGAGCTGCAGCCGATCACGGATCGACAGGCGATTGGATTCGCAATACTCCGTGATCTTCACGCCTTTCACGTGCTCCATCACAAAATACGGAGACCCACTCTGGGTTTCGCCTGCATCAAAAACACGCGCGATGTGGGGATGATCCATCATCGCAAGGGCCTGGCGTTCCGCCTTGAAGCGTTCGATCACCTGGCGCGACTCCATGCCGATTCGCACGATCTTCATCGCCACCATGCGACGAACGGGCTGCTCCTGTTCGGCCAGGTACACCACTCCGCAGCCTCCATCACCAATGCGTTTGATCAGGTTGTAGTGACCGATGCGCACCCCAACTGGTTCTTCAACAAACTCACCGTTCCCGGTCAGGGCCTCATCTGCGATCTCCCGCAGGCGGTTGCGCTCCTCCGAGTCCGCAAGCAGGCGTTCACCCTCGGTGAAGAAGGAATTCGCCTGTTCATGGCTCAAGAGCAGTCGCTCCAAGCGCTCCCGCAACTGTGTATCCCCATCGCAGGCTTCATCAAGATAGCGCGAACGCATTGCCGCATCCTCGATCTGCAGTGCCTGATCAAACAATGTTGCTTCATCCGTGCTGTGACTGCTCATGAATGATAGAAATCGGGAATACGATACAACACCTTCAACGGGAATGGGCTGCTTGCTCGCCCTGGTCCCTGATGCACTGCATCAACCAGGCTTTTGCATAGGCCCAATGCCGCTCCACCGAACGCTCGCCCATGCCCAGCATCTCTGCCACTTCTCGGTTGGAGTGACCTCCAAAAAACTTCAGCATGACGACCTGCGCCTTGTCCGGATGAGCCTGCTGCAACTGCTCAAGTGCCTCATCGATGAGCAGCACCTTTTCTTCCGGACTGGTCTGCGCCAGATCCACCTTGTCGATCTCCACCCGGATCCAGTCCCCTCCGCGCTTAATCGCTGTTTTGCGGCGAATGTTTTCGATCAGGATGCGCCGCATGGCACGGGCCGCCGCCCCAAAAAAATGAGCGCGATTCTCCCACTTCACCGGTTTACTGTCCGAACCGACCAGGCGAAGCCATGCCTCGTGTACCAGCGCGGTCGGTTGCAAGGTGTACTGTCGCCGCTCTGCGCTCATGCGGTGGTTGGCATGGCGTCGCAGTTCATCATACACGAGGGGAAGGACATCGTTTGATCCCTTGCCACCAGAGGCTGAGAGTTCATTCAGGCTCCGGGTCAGGTCTGCAAGCTCTTCACGCGAGGCGACCGGGTGCGCAACCGAGTCCTGCACCGGAAAGGAATGCGCTGACCGGTTCAGAGGTCTCTTTCCGTTTGCGTTGAACTCATTCATGGCTGATCTCGCTTCGCCAGCGGGCCTGTTGGGGTCGAATTGGAACCGGGGTACTGCGGCAAACATTCATGGGTGAAATCAACCGACTCAGTTCTGCGGATTGGTCGGCAGCATGCATCGGTCGGTGTGTGGGGTATTACTGTTCCGTAATGTGGAACATTTCCTACGATGTGAGCTTCAGCCACAACTGCAAGCACCAGCTTACCTTGACAGTTAAGCGATGTCAGGACCACTGCCAGAGGGGCAATCGCTAGAGCAGGGACACCGGAAGCACCTCATCATCGTCTGACTCGGACCATGATTCCGTATGCGCAGGGTGTGATGCCACTGCTTCGAGAATTTCATGCATCGTGCTCCACTGTTCCCGCAGGATGTTGAGGGAACGCTTTCCTTCCGGTAGCAGCGAATAGTATTTGCGACGCCGACCCGACTGCGGTGCGATCCATTCGCTGTGGATCCAGCCCAGGCGCTCCAGTCGATGAAGGATCGGGTAAAGCATGCCTTCCTCCCACTGCAACCGACCCTTCGACAATGCGTGCACTTCGCGAATGAGGGCATAGCCGTAGCGCGGTTCGCGCTCCAGCAACATCAGAATCAATGGCGTGGCTGATGCAGCATTCAGGTCTTTCGAAAACTCCATACCTAGTAATTCTTGGTAAATCTCCATTCCTGGCAATGGTGAATTTCTGCAATTCCCTGCAGGGATATTCGTTTTTTTGTTTCCGCAGCTCCCTACACCGCCTAGAGTGCGATGTTGAGCGGCCATGGTTTAGCCCGCCGCATGCAAATCCCGATACCCGTCATGAAAGGAACCGTCTTGATTCACGGCTTGCTGCTGCCCGCAGCCTGTAGCTCCGTGTCCCGTATCCGCCTGTTGCGTACCACTTTCCAACCCAGCCTTTCGAGGAAATCCGGTGGAAAATGAACCCGCTCAACAATCTGAACTCCAGGCCACTGCACATGTTTCTTCCAAGAATTCATTCGGGTTGCTTCCAAGCACTCTGGAGCAAGGTCGCCCTATGGTTCTGTGTGGTCGCAGGGGTTACGGGTGCGGTAGCCGCAACCCCAACCCCCCTGGGCCTGCCTCTCAGTCGCTTCCACTCCCTGGATGAAATCGGGGGAATCAATGGTGATTTTGAGATCAGTTTTGATCCGCTGGGCCGCCTCGCTCTGGTGCAAAACGGATCTTTTGCCGTGCTCAATGATCGCAATTGGGAATTCCTGACCGAATTTGACGATACCACTGAAGTGCTGCATGCCGTGCTCCAATTGTCCGAGGACGAAGCCTGGTACGGTGCAAGTGGTTCCTGGGGAAAGCTGGTCCGCACAGCATCCGGGGGATTCGAACCCGTACAACTCTCCCCTTCGGACCGTCCTACCTGGTCAAAATCCACAAACTACCTGATGCTTTTCCCATTCCGGGATGGCATCTGCTTCGGAAACTGGAATGGCCTGGTTTACCGGGAGACCCAGTCAGGAGCCACAACCTACGTTGAATTGCCGGAGATGATCAACGCCTTCGCTGTTGCTGACCGCCTGTTTGTGGTTTCGGCCGAAACGGGTTTGTATGAGGTTGATCTGAAACAGAATCAGCTGCAAAAAATGGAGATCTCCCCCCTGCGCCAGCAAATTCTCTACCACCACACCCGTTTCAATGAAACCTTCATGCTGTGCGCCACGCGTCGCCACGGCCTGTTCCTTTTTGACGGCGACAAGTTGCTCCCATGGCAGAACGAACTCGATGCCATTGAGGATCCCATGATCACCGCGATCTGTCAGCTTCCGGAGAAAAATATCGCCATTTCCCTTGATGGAGTTGGCTTGTTCATCCTCGACCCCCTCGGGCGCGTGCTCTCCGCCTACACCGCACCGGAGTTCCAAAACATTCAGTCGATCATTTCAAACGAATATGGTATCCTATGGTTCGCAACGGAGTTCGGACTGCAACAGGTCTTTTATGGCAGTCGCGTTGCTATTCTCGACAGTCGACAGGGACTGCCCATCAATTGGCCCCAGGTTGTGAAATGGAGGGGACGCACCATCATTGCATCCAACGGACGTCTGTTCGAATCGTGTGACAGGGATGCCCTGCAAACCACACCCTTTCAATTGCTTGAGCATCAACCTGACTGGGGCACCTGGGGTCTCGCCAGTGATGGAACAACCCTGTTGTCAGGAAACCGCACCGGCATCTACGAACGCGTTGCAGAGGATCGCTTTGTGCAGGTGCTCGACAATTTTTCCGCTGACCGTCTGGTCATGGTGGATGATGACCGATGCTATGTCATCGGAAAGGAATCCAGCACCATGATTCAACGCATCGACGGGGTCTGGAAGGAGATCACGGAGCGGGTCCCGGGAGTGGGATACCCCACCGTCGTTCACCGTGCAGGCAATTCTGTATGGATCGAACTGGGGGTACACCGGGTCGCCCGCATTTCCCATCGTGACGGTGCTTTGCACACACAACTCTTTGACCAGTTTCCCTGGGAGGAACCCGGCTGGATTCACATCGGTGTGGTTGGGGATCTTGTCATGCTCAGCTCTCCCACAGAAGGGCGACTGTTTTTTGATGAAAAATCGGAAGCGTTCATCCCCGCACCGGAGGCATGGCATTTTCTCGAAACCCTGCCCTACCTGATCGGCCGCATGGCGGAAGATGCAGCGGGCAACGTCTGGGTTTCCCATTACCAAGGCATTTCGCAGCTTCAACCCTCCGGCAACTCCTACCAGATTTCGACGACCGGATTTGAATTCGTGCGCGCATCCTATCCCATCGTGCGCGTTGTCGATGGTTCTGACGTCTGGTTCAACACCGGAACCTCACTCTTTCATGTCAATAACGCCATGCAGAGCCAGCCGTTCGCAGTTCTCAATCCTCAAATCGTGGCGGTGACCGACCAGAGCACAGGCCAGGTCATTGCCTCAACCGGATCGATGCCCGACGAAACCCTCGTGCTTGATTTTGCTCAAAACAGCCTGAGCTTTCAGTTCTTCGCGGGCAGCTACGCCATTCGCAATCCGCGCTACAACATCGAGATCGAAGCTCCCTTTCTCAAATGGGGCATGCAGGATGCAGATTCCAACATCACCCTGCCCAATCTTCGGGAGGGTCGCTACCGCATGACCTGTCAGCTCACCGACAACCGTTTTGGTATCGGAGATGCCATCACCTTCGATTTTCTGATCCATCCGCCATGGTATCGCGCACCGCTGGCCTATACCGGTTATGGACTGCTTGCTGCAGCAGCCTTTGCCCTGTTGATCCGTTGGTTGCTGTACCGCTCACGCATGCGAAACAAGCGACTCAGCCAACTCGTCAAGGAGCGAACGGAAGCGCTGGAGTCCACCATGCACAAGCTGAATCTGGAAACCCGCAATGCCGCAACCCTCGCCGAACGGGACCGTCTCGCAGGTGAGATTCATGACAGTGTGCAGCAGGGTCTGGCAGGTTTGATGATCCATCTCGACGGGGTACTGCGCTCACCCACTGTCAGCGATGACCTGAGGGCCAGTCTTGGTACTGCTCGCAAGATGCTCGAATATACGCGAAAAGAGGTGCAGCATGCCCTGCTCAATATGGAATCACCCCTGCTGGAAGATTGTGACATTGGCAAGGCGCTTCAACGCATCGCCGACCTCGTCTCACCGCATTCCAGCGACATCCAGATTCGCGTTGAAGGGGAACCGTTTGCGATTCCTCCGAGCGACGCTCATCACGTGC
>JBEGIR010000052.1 GCA_040224245.1 Puniceicoccaceae bacterium
CTCCGACGAGTTTTAAGCCCATTCTCGATAGCAGAGCCTTCGCAGCCCTCGTCCCCGAAAGAAACTTGCACCAAACCCATAAATCGAACATCAAACTCATCAAGCCACCTCGAGTTTCAACAATAAATGGGACACCCCCTCTCATCGATGGCAGATTTGTTCGAATTGAGGAGTAAAATTTTAATGCCATAGGTTTCCGCAATCGAAATCAAATACGGTTCCAATCGGATAAAGTCTCCGGTTTTTCGATAGAACCGGTCCATGAGTTCCGCAGTCACCTGTTGCATCGGAAGTGTTTGTAGGAAATCCTCTGAAATGTTGAGAATGCTGCATATTTCAGAAATCCTGTCCCGACGAGAAGCATCTAGCGTCCAGGGCGCGTGGGTGGGTTGTTGAATTTCCGGTGAATGGGGTGATGGATTCTCCAGAATCAGCAGGTCAATTTCGCCAAGAATTCCTACGATCTGTTCGATCAAGGGATCATTCCTCGCGACAACGTGGGTGACACCGAGGACTCTGAATTCCTCCGCCAGAGTAGGCTCCACATTGATGCAAATCGATTCGAAGTTTGATCCAAAGACAGACAGAAATGGGAGGATGGATATAACGAACCATGCTCCTCGTTTTTGTGTGAGACCGAGTTGCTGAATGGATTTCATGTGGTATCAACTTGGATAGAATGGGGACTCCAAATCACTCCAAGGTACACGACGAAGATGGCTAGTGGCACTAATTGAGTGCCACTTGGATTCTTTCAGAAACAACCCGGACGATGTCTCTCTTGCAAAATTTATCTTCCGCAAAACCTATCTGGAACCCTTCGAGTTGATGAAGCAGTTTTATAAACTCAGGCATATCGTAACATCCCCAGTGAAACTCGATTACCATCGCGTCAATGATTGCGAGCGTTTCTGGGGTGAGGCTCTTTAATATACCGAATTCGGCACCTTCGCAGTCCATTTTTATCAACCGTATGTGTTGGATGTTTTTGGAGCGAATGAAATCCGGCAACGTGATCGAATCGACTTCAGATGTTTTCTGAACATGGATCGCGTGACGGTGAATGATTGAATTTTTTCCACCACCCATGGTGTCCGATTCATAAAATTTGAGGGTTCCCGACGAATCGCTTACCGCTTTCTTGAAGAGGCGTATTTGTGGCTGTTTGCGATTTGTCTCAACATTGCTTTGGAGGAGATCGAAATTTTCATCACTCGGTTCAAACGCGTAAACCTGGCATCCCTTGGTGGCTGCATAGAGCGAAAATGCTCCGTGATTGGCTCCGATATCGATGACGACGTCGTTGGGGGAAAGTGAAAATCTCGGAATATCATAGTCTTTATCATGCCACACTTCACTTGCCATTCTCACGGCTCCACATCGTGTCTCCAACCGTATCTTGGTATTCCGGTCGGTGATTTTGCAGCGCATTCCAGGAGAGCGAAAGCGATTCGAAAAAGCGCTGACTGGATTCTGAAATTTCTGAGTGTATTCGATGAACCTGGTAATGGAATTCATGCTGAGGTGGAGGTTTGTTTTTGCACCATTTAGTGAAATGAATGCAGCTTGAGAAGAGGCTGTCTTGGGAGATCAGGAATTCAAGTCTTTTCTCCGGTAGGAGTGTGGACGGAAAAATCCAATGCGCGCATGGAGCGCACCGTTGGCGCTCAGGATTGATTTTTGGATCGGTTACCTAGGCCGATGGCCCAGGCTGGGATGGGACGGGGCCTTGCCCCTGAAATGAAGCCGGACGTGAAACTCCAGGGGAAACGACGTGACACCTCAGTCGACGTCTTCCTCGGACCTTGCATTGGGTTAGTCCTGTTGTCCGCTCAATTTTTTGAATCTGGTGAGTTCATGCGCTATGAAAACAGTGACCATCATGCAGGCCCAACACAATTGTTTTCGCACTGCAACGTGGGTCCGAATTCTTATCCCGACTTGTCGGGACTACGGGGGGGATCTTGTCCTGTAGCCATGTTCGGGAGAACATGGACAATGCGGGTGGCCGGGACGTGTTTGCCACTGCAACGTGGATCCGAATTCTCATCCCGACTTGTCGGGACTACGGATGTGAGGTGTTGAGGATGGGGTCCGAATTCTGCCGAATTCAGGTACGGAGGGATCTTGTCCTGTAGCCATGTTCGGGAGAACATGGACAATGCGGGTGGACGGGACGGGTTTGCCACTCCAACGTGGGTCCGAATACTTCCGAATCCGGCTACGAGGATGGGGAGCTTGAGGAGATGTGAGGGGTGGGGCGAGTTACGGTTCGGAGCCGAGGAATTCGAGTTCGCCGATTTCGACCCGCTCGCGTGTGAGGTGGCGGTTGAGACGTTTGCTCTCTTCTCCGAACAGGCGGCTGCTGGCGAGGGCCATGTTCAGGAGTTCCTCATCAAAGCTGCGACCCTTGGCCCGGATGCTGAAACGCGTGGTCCAAAGCAGATCGCGTTCTTTGTGTTTCCAGAGTTTCTGGAAATCGTAGGCCTGGAGAATGACAAAATAGCGAGGGGATTCGAGTTCGTCGATGAGATCATTGCGGTAGGTGCGCAGGGGGCCATCGACGCCGAGAATGTTGTTGGTGTAGTAGAGTTCTGGAGTATAGCCAAGCAGGCGCGCGTTGTAGGCATTGGCTTCGGTCCGAGCATCACGCTCCATCTTCTGCAGCATGAGACCCTGTTGCATTTCCAGCTCCGCCATGGTAATCATCGACGTTTCGGCACTGGTGAGTTCGGATTTGTCGGGTGAAAGGTTTCCGGAACTGCTACGCGAGAAGTTTTTCTGCCAGGAATTGGAGTTTTCGCGCTTTGCAATGAGAGAACTGATCATGCTCAGGGTTGAACTCATGTTGTCGAGTGCCAGGCCCTCAATGCCAAGGCTTTGCGGAATCGTCTTGCCCCAGCTCACAAGAATCAAGAGGTCGGTTTCTTCCGGACTTGGGGTTGGCTGGTAGTCGGCCTCTGCGAGGGCAGTGCTGAGAATCTGTCCCATTTCCCGGAACGACAGACGGTTGAGAGAGGCGTCGTTTTCGGAGGCATCGAGCAGCATGCCCTTGCCAAAGGCGTAGGTTTCGACCTCATAGCGGCCGGAAGGCAGCATCGTTCGTTCGTAGTGAGGACTGACCTCGGCATAGGTTGCCGTGGGAGCGGGCCGATTTGCAATCAGCGGGCCAGCCAGGCTAAGGCTTGCAAGGAGCGACACGCCGAGCGCGCGCAGGCAGATGACAGAGGGGTAGAGGTTCATCGGGATAAACTGTTGGCTTTAAGACAGCGTATCGAATGCCCCGGAGATTGCAAGCAAACTGTCAGTGCTTCTGCATTCCTTGTTTTTGCCTCAGCTCAGGGAATCAGCTGTTGACGAATTGATCAATGCGGTCACAGGCAATCATGAGGTTTTCGTAACTCGTGGAAAAAGCTGCGCGCACAAAACCTTCCCCGTCTGGACCGAATGCGGTTCCCGGAACCAGTGCCACGTTTTCCTGTTCGAGCAGTTCGGTTGCAAAAGCCTTGGAGTTTTTCCCGGTGGGGCGAATATCGGGGAAGACATAAAAGCTGCCGCCGGGGCTGTGACAGGGCAATCCGATAGCATTGAGCCGGTCGACCAGAAAATCCCGTCGACGATGGTATTGCTCCTTCATCTTGGTAACACTGGGTGCGCCGTGACGAAGGGCTTCGATGGCAGCCTCCTGACTCAGGATGGGCGCACAAAGCATGCTGTACTGGTGCACCTTCATCATGGCGTCGATGAGCGGTCGGGGTCCGCAGGCGTAGCCGATGCGAAAGCCGGTCATGGCGAATGCCTTGGAGAAGCCGTGTAGCAGCAGGGTGCGCTCCTGCATACCGGGCAGAGTGGTAATGCTGGTGTGACTGCCGTCAAATGTGAGTTCGGAATAAATTTCGTCGCTGATCACGAGCAGATCCTTCTCGATCGCAAATGCGGCAATCTGTTCGAGAACCTCTGCGCTGGCGGTGCCGCCGGTGGGGTTGGTTGGAAAATTGAGGACCAGCACCTTGCACTCCGGTGTCCAGGCAGCCCGCAGGTCCTTTGGGTCGAGCGTGAACGCATTGGAAGCGGTGGTGGCGACGCCCACTGCCTCGGCGTGCACGAGTTGGATGCTCGGGCTGTAGGAGACGTAACACGGCTGATGGTAGAGCACCTTTTCGCCCGGATTCATGAGTGCGCGCAGGGCGAGGTCAAGGGCTTCGGAGACTCCGACGGTTACCAGTACTTCGCCAGCGGGATCGTAGCTGACCCCGAAAAATCCCTCTACATACTTTGAGATCTCCTTTCGAAGCTGCAGCAGCCCCAGATTGTCGGTGTAACTGGTGCGACCGCGCTCAAGCGCATACCACGCGGCTTCGCGAATGTGCCAGGGGGTGACGAAGTCGGGTTCTCCAATGGCGAGCGAAATTGCCTCGGGGCGCTGGGAGACCAGCGCAAAAAAATCGCGAATGCCTGACTTGGGCAGGCTACTGACATGGCGGGCGACAAATCGGGATGAATCGAAATTCATGGCATCTGGGATCGGGAACAAATGGGCAGGATGGATACACCTCTCTGGAATTCAGCGAGAGAGTTTGGCGCGTGCTCAGGCACTGACAGCTGGCTTGTCGGGAGAAATGTCAGTTTTGACCAGTTCAAATCCCTGTTCCTTGTAGGCGCGCAGCAGGAAATGCGTACCGGTGGACAGTACTCCATCCATGGGTGCCAGCTTTTGGGAAATGAAATTGGCAACCTGGTGCAGGCTTGACCCCGTGACAATGGCCAGCAGGTCGTAACCTCCCGACATGAGGTAGCAGCTCTCGACCTCATCGAAGCGTGAAATGCGCAGTGCCATGCGGTCAAAGCCGCCATCGCGCTCGGGGCGAATCTTGATCTCAATCACGGCTCGTACCTGCTCTCCATCGAGTTTCTCGGGATTGATGATCGGACGCCACCCGAGCAGGATACCGGCTTTGCGAAGGTCGTCGAGTTCCGACTCAATGGCCTGTTCGCTGGTTTGCAGGACTGCGGCCATTTGCTCGGTGCTGAGTTTTTCCCCTTCGAGAATGAGATTGAGCAGTTTTTTCATATCGAAAGGCTGAATCTGAACTTCCTCATCTGAAAGTCAAGGGTGGAGCAGGGTGCCCATGCGGGGAAAACTGGAATTTTGGGTTGTGAATCGAAATGGGAATCGCTGTACTGGGTTACTCGGGCATGTGTGTCCCTGATGGGGCGGAAGAATGCCGGCAATGACAACATGAGAGTTTTGCTAACAGGAATCGCGGGATTTATTGGCTCGAAAACAGCCGAGATGCTGCTGGAGAAGGGGCACGAAGTCATCGGGTTGGACAACCTGAACGACTACTATGATGTGCGTTTGAAACTGTACCGACTGCACTGTCTTGCTGTGCGAGCGGGGGCCGACCAAGGTACCCTGGAGATGCTGCAGGGCTACCGTTCTGAAGCGCCGATTGTGGAACCGCTCGAACTTCAATTTGAGACGGGCAAGCTATGTTATCACACCGCTGAGGTGGATGATCTGCAAGCCCTGCTGTCGATTGTGGGGGAGAAACCGATTGATGCGGTGATTAACCTCGCTGCGAGGGCGGGGGTTCGGTACTCCCTCGAAAATCCGCATGTGTACATGGCAACCAACGCGGACGGTACGCTGAAACTGCTGGAACTGATGCGCTTGAAGTCCATTCCCAAGCTGGTGTTGGCGTCCACCTCGTCACTGTATGCGGGCCAACCCATGCCGTTTCTCGAGACACTGCCAGTCAACACCCCCATCTCTCCCTACGCAGCGACCAAAAAAGCGGCGGAAGCAATGGCCTACACCTACCATCACCTGTATGGTGTGGATGTGTCGGTGGTGCGGTATTTCACCGTGTATGGTCCGGCGGGACGTCCGGATATGGCACCCTATCGCTTCGTCAAATGGATTCACGAAGGCACACCCATCCTGTTGTATGGGGATGGGGAGCAGGCCAGGGACTTCACCTACATCGACGACATTGCACGGGGAACACTCGCTGCGCTGAAGCCTGTGGGCTATTCGATCTTCAATCTGGGCGGGGGCAACAATCCGGTGACGATCAATACAACAATTCGTTGGCTGGAGTCGTTTTTTCAGACCACTGCGACACTGGACCGGCGACCCTTTCACAAGGCGGACATGACGGTTACCTTTGCGAACATTGACAAGGCAAAGCAGGAACTGGGCTGGGTGCCGACCATGGACGTGAAAGAAGGGTTTCATCGCACAGCGCAGTGGTATCTTGACCAACATGCGTGGCTGAAGCATCTACCCGTGTGAGGCTGGGGAAAACCCTTTGATCGTTCACACGGTGGACTGACTGCGCAGCGGTGGGGTATCGCGATTCGACAACAGGCATGTAGCCTGCGCTTTCAGGTTTTCACGCTCCAGAATTTGAGGTGAAAAGGCTTGGGCAGCAGATCCCGCAATTCCATTTGTTGCTGAATACCACCCAAATTGGCCAGGTAGAGCTTGAAACTGGGCTGGCAGAACTCTGCCATCGCCTGTAGGCAGAGTCCACAGGGCGGTGAGGGCGGATCGGAATCGGTGACGATGACAATGAATTCGGGGTCGATTTCCCGGTAGCGGGCAATGGCGTGAAAGAAGGCATTGCGCTCGGCACAGATGGTCAGCCCATAGCTGGCATTTTCGACGTTGCAGCCGGTGACCAGCTCCGGCTGATTGCGCAGTTTGATGGCGGCTCCGACCTTGAATTCGGAGTAGGGAGCGTGGGCATTTTCCCGCACTTTTCGGGCGGCTTCATAAGCAAGTTTCAGGCTGGTGGAATCCATGGCCATAGCGTATTTAAGGGGTGACCGTGCGGTTGGTGGGGGATTCAGCGGCTGAGGAAGTCCAGCGCGTAGTGATAACCCTGCAGACCCATGCCTGTGATGACAGCAACGCAGGCCTTCCCGGTGAGCGTGTGATGGCGGAACGATTCGCGCTGATAAATCTGCGAAATGTGCACTTCCACGGTTGGGATCTGGCTGGCCTTGATGGCATCCATGAGCGCGATGCTCGTGTGGGTGAGTCCGGCAGCGTTGAGGATGCAGCCCTGGAAGCCTTCCTTGACTGCAGATTCAATGCGATCAATCAGAACGCCTTCGTGGTTGGATTGAAAGCATACAACACTGACGCCGAGGCGCGAACCCGCCTCCACGAGCTCCTGTTCGAGCTGAGCCAGTGTGGTGCTGCCGTAGATTTCCGGTTCTCTCAGGCCGAGCCGTCCAAGATTGGGGCCGTTCAGGACGAGGATGCGCTTACTCATGCCTGTTAGCATGGGTGGACGCCGGCAATTCTCAATGCAAAAAAAAATGCACCGGTCGAAACCGGTGCATTTGGGTTAAATTCTAAAATTGCCCGCATCAGGCCGCCGTCTGGGCCTTCGGAATCTCGGCTGGGATGTCGATTTCCTGTTTGAGTTTGCGTTTGGCAACCCGCAATCGCGATCGGCGTCGCAGCATGCGGTCGAGCTTGATCACCATCTGGTCAAGCGCACGGTAGAGTTCCCCATCTTTCTCTTTCACAATGAGGGGTTTACGGTTGATTTCAATATGTCCTTTTGCCCAGTATTCTTTTTGATTCGGAGTGATGTCATCGACCCCGAGTTCCACACGGATTCGCTGAATGCGCACTTCATGGTGGAACAGTTTTGCGGTCTTGCTTTCTACCATTTCCTTCATGCGCGAGGTCAGCTCCAGGTGGTTACCTGAGATGATGAGTTCATGTTTATTCATATATCTCCTTTGGTTTTTGGTTAGGAAAAAAGTCTCGCCAACACAGCCCTTGTAGAGGGATAAGCATAGGGCATGCGAGAACGGAAAAAAGGTGAGGATTTGACCACTACACTGGTGGTAACGGGAGGGTCTTCTGGAATCGGAAAAGAGTTCATCCGGCAGTATGGTAACCTTACCGGAATTGAACGGGTATGCAATCTATCCCGGTCGATTCCATCCGGATTCACAAATTTTAAACAATTCACCCACATTGAGGCGGATTTTGCGGATCCGGCGTCCTTTGCGGAAGCTCGAAAGCAATTGCTTGCATACCTGGAAACCCACCACCGCAACGGCGAAATCCTGCTGCTCAACAACAGTGGATTTGGGTCATTCGGGTTGTTTGATGCGGTGGATGTCGAGCGCGATGCTGCCATGATTGAAGTCAATGTAAAGGCTCCGGTAGTATTGACGGCGGAGCTGCTGCCGATGCTCAAAAAATTTGGGGGAACGGTTGTGAATGTCGCCTCGACCGCAGCATATCAGCCCACTCCCTTTTTTATCACGTACGGTGCAAGCAAGGCGTTTTTGGCGCACTGGAGCCTTGGCCTGTGGCGCGAGTGTCAGGGCAGCAAGGTGAAGGTGATTACGGTCTGTCCGGGTCCCACATCCACTGCGTTTTTTCACAACGCAGGACTGAGGGAAAAACCGGATGGCGGGCGCGGCATGACGGTGGAAAAAGTGGTTGCTATCATGATTCGAGCGATCCGGAAAGATCGGCCCCTTGTGATTACCGGGGGGATGAATCGTCTGATTGCGAGCATTGCGCAGCTATTGCCAAAATCATGGATCACCCGCCTGGCCTATCGTGCAATTGCCGCACAGAAGTTGGGAAAAGCAGGCTGAAGGTAGCGGGAGATTCGGAGCGTTAGCTTGTTTTCGCCCTCGAACGTGGGTCCGAATTCTTATCCCGACTTGTCGGGACTACGGGGAGGGATTTTGTGCTGTAGCCATGTTCGAGAGAACATGGACAATGTGGGTTTGCTGCGCTCTGGAGGGGGTAATTTTATCGCGAGCTGGAAGCTCCCGCTACCTTCAGCCAGTTGCGCGAACTCAGACTGGCTCCTTGCTTCTAGCTCCTCACTCCTTCCCCTCCTTCTTGCCTGAAGAAATGTAAAAAGGGTCAGTCTAATGTTCCATGATTTTGGAAGGTGAAGCAGTCCGAATCCGGCTACGGGGAGGAATCTTGTCCTGTAGCCATGTTCGGGAGAACATGGACAATGTTGGGTGGCCGGGGCGGGTTTGCCACTGCAACGTGGGTCCGAATTCTTATCCCGACTTGTCGGGACTACGGGGAGGAATCTTGTCCTGTAGCCATGTTCGGGAGAACATGGACAATGTGGGTGGCCGGGACGGGTTTGCCACTGCAACGTGGGTCCGAATTCTTATCCCGACTTGTCGGGA
>JBEGIR010000053.1 GCA_040224245.1 Puniceicoccaceae bacterium
GACTGGTCTCACTACCCCGAACACATCGGACACAAGGACTGGCCGGGATGTTTTCGATGCCATGATGGGCACCACCTTGCGGAAGACAGTGGGGCATCGCTCCCCGTTGCAAAACATGAGTGCAATGCCTGTCACCTCATCCGTGCGCAGGGAGAGTCGGTGCAAGCCGGGTTAATTGACCTTACAGGGTTGACGTTTGAGCACCCGGATGGGCTTCCAGATGACTTGCTCTGCAGTGATTGTCACACGGGAGCACTGCAGTGACATTGGAGTCGCGGTGTCCTGTTGAATTGTCAGTCGTATTACTGCTCGACTGCGGCTCAGTGCGACCGCTGGTATTTGCGATACTCGAGCGGTGCGACCCCGTAACGTTTGTGAAATGCCTTGGAGAAGTGACTCTGGTCAAAGTAGCCACTTTCCGATGCAATTGAGGAAATTGCTTCGTCGGAATGCATGAGCAACTTTCGCGCATGTTCGAGGCGGAAACGAGTGAGGATTTCGGAGTAGGATTCGTGCACTTCCTCCTTCAGGATGTGAGAGAGACGACTGGGTGAGATGCCAACATGCTGTGCGACCTGTTCCCGGCTGATGGGGCGGTTGAGGTGGGTTTCGATGTAGCTGTAGACTTTGCTGATCAGTGTGGTTTTGTCATGGGAACGGATGCGGTGCCGCTGGGCATTGAGGAAGCCACCCAGCTCTGCCTCAAGAAGCGTACAGAGTCCGTCGACATCGTCGCATTTCAAAATGGCGTTGGCGGTTTCGCAATGGTAGCGGAAGCAGGATTGGCGATGTCCGTTTTCCCGGAGACAATGTGAAATCACCGACCCCAGCAGTTCCAGTGCAAAGCCCCTGAGTTCGATGAGGGAGTAATCCGTGGACGATTGCAGACACTGCAGGAGCAGATGCAGCTTGCGACGAACCAGGGCGATGTCTTCACTCGCGATGGAATGGAGTAACGGAACCACCTGGCGCGTCCAGAGTGTGGAGAGGTCGGGGTTTGGTTGGTTTGGTGTGCGGGAGGTCAGCTTCTGATGGAGTTCGGGATCGAGGATGCGACGTTGCTGGTCGAGCAGGGCACGATTGATGATGTTGAACCGTTCGGCCAGTTCGAGCAGTGTATTGGATTCATCGGATTCCCTGTCGGGTGTGTGCGCCGTGCAGGGGTTCCCTGTGTTGCTTTCGACCGAAATCAGTGCACCGATCACGTGATTGTTCAGGTGAACGGGAAGTGCCCAAAAGGAATAGGAAATCGGACAGCGCGTGTGGTAGGGAAATTGATGTGTAAGGGCACTGTCGATGGCGAGTTTTCGCGCCTGTCGGCAGGATTCGATGCAGGGGAATTCGTCACAGTCGGGAATTCCCTGAATCAGGTTCCCATCTGTATCTGTATAGACGAGGTTTTTGCCAGTCGCTGACCGGTATTGCGTGCGAATGAGTTCAAAGACTTCGACCGTGAGTTGACCATCGCGGAACGGATCCTGGAGGAGTTGCTTGAGTGATTGTGGCATAGGCTGGGAATGAGTTATGGGGGCGATTGGGGTGGGTTCGCAGTGGGCGAAGGTTGGGATTTTGCGGGCTGCAAAGGCATTGATTACGGGTGAAAGGAATGTTTCAAAAATCTGGAAAGTTTCGATGCGAATAGAATCGAAAGTCCTGCTATGACCAGCGTGAGCGACAGGTATGGCATGAGTCGGGCGGGATTTCGCACAACCTGCAACAGGGGTTCGCCTCGGGATTGAGAAATCTGATACAGGTGGTAACCCGCATGACGCAAAGGTTGGTTTGGGGAAAGTGTGGTTTGAAAAGATGCTCCCGACCTTGGGTCGTCGAGTTGAATCCAGCTGGTCATGCTTTTGGGGATATCGGTTCCGGGGTAGGTGGTTTGCTCGTTGCGAAGCAGTGTGAGCGCAAAGGGAAGCATGTGCCGCTCGACCCGGAGTTCGATCACGAAAGGTGAATCCTCTTCCGGAACGGGTTGAGCGGGGATTTGTCCTTCAAAGGCAGTGTTGACCAGCCAAACTCCCAAACTGCCGTGCGAAGTGATCGCTTCAATTTGCGCTGAAGCAAGGTGGCGCTCGCTGATGCCGGATTGGGTGGAACGGGGCTGAGGGATCACTTGAAGATTGCGACCGACCCCATGGGTTGCACTGGCTCGCTGAGAATCTGATGGGGAACTGTTGAGGGATTGAAGGATGGAGTTGGCATGAAAGTTGAGGACCTTCAGTTGAAAAGGGAGGTCGGGATGGCTGAGTGTGGCACCGGGTCGCAGGGATTTGTCTGGAAAGCGCAGCTCCTGCGTTTTTTTCGGTTGGCTCGAGTTGATCACGACGAGTTCGTCCCGATGCGGGCTGATTGCATGGGTGATGGCAGTGTTTTTCTCCAGCCCCATCAAGTAAATCCGCTGGGCATGATCGGTGATCGCCTGACCGGCAATGAGTCCGAGAATGCCTGCGTGCAAGAGCAGGAGCCCCACATGTCCCACTGTGCGGCGAAAGCTGCGGAGGTGGGAGCAGATCAGGTTTGCGATCAGCAGCGGACCCAAGAGATACCCACCTGGAATGGGAAGTGCAATCCAGGACAGGAATTGTGCGAGAGGCCACTGATCAGGATAATGCCAGATCGCTACAACATTGCGAAAGTAGAGTGCCTGTGCCTGGGGGATTCCGATTTCGGCCATATCCAGGCTGGCGAAAAACAGCAGTGCCATCGACAGGCATAACAACCCTGTCGTGAGTTTCAGTGACGAAACCAGTCGAAATGCAGGATGATGCGTCAACACGTTTTGGGGTGGCAAACCTGTTTTGACAGATTTTGAGCCTCAGATTAGCGCATTCTTTGTCCGGGTCAATACAGAGGTTCAGGTGCCTTTCATAGGCAAAGTAGAGGGAGCTTCCAGCTCGCTCAGATTCGAGGTCATACAAAGTAGAGGGAGCTTCCAGCTCGCGTCATGGATGTAAGTGGAAAGAAAGCCACAAGTTTGCAGCGATTTGATGCCATGGATGGCGCGTGCTGTAAGCTCCCGCTACGGTATTGGTCTCGAGTCGTAATCGTCACAGCAATGCGGGGACCACTGCCGTTTCTCCCCGATGTTCCCGAACGGCATTCACCTTTTGCAGGTAGTGGGATTTCATGGCGGATTCGAAGGCTGCGTTGTTGGCATAGTCGAAACCAAAGACCGCTGGCCACAGTGAAGGATCTTCCATGCAAAGATAGAAGAACACCTCGTTGTGCCAGGGAGAAAAGGCATCGTAGACCCGCTTGAAAAACTGTTGCTTGAGTTCGATTGGATATGAAGTCTTTCCGGCTGCATCTTCAAAAGGCATCTGCAGGATCTTACTCTTCTGCTTGCGCTCGCGAAGCTGTTTCATAACGGGTTTGATGAACGTGAGTGTCCCCATCGATACCAGAGCAACTTCACTGGATTGAAAAGTGTCCGTGAGCTGCCTGACCAGGGCAGGGTATTCCACTTCCCAACCTTGGAAGGCGACAATCGGATGCAGGTGAAATCCCACCAGAATGCCCCGGTCTGCGATTTTCCGTGCGGCGGAGATTCGGGCTTGAAGGGGGGCCGTTCGCAGTTCCTCATTGCGAACGATGGTGTCGGCATTCATCGACCAGGTGCAGATGACGTTGGACGGCACGGGATTGTCGAGAAGGTAGTGGGTGTTGGCGGACTTTGTCTTGAGTTCAAGAATCACATTGGGATGACGTTCCGCCCACGAAAAGAGATCCTGCAACACGTTGTTCTTGTTTCCCCAGAGCAGGGAATCGGAGGATTGACCTGTGCCAATGTGATAGCAGCGATTCGGGTCGAGTTCGATGCGTTCGAGTTTTTCCCTGAAATTGCCCTGAAAAATAATTTCTTCGCCATGGTAAAACGACTGGATTGAACAGTAGGTGCATTCAAAACCGCAGTTCATCACGGCATCCAGGGTTTGCAGGTTGCAGCAACGGGTCTTGTCCGAAAACACGGGGCACAGACCCAGTATTTTGTCGTCGGAGTCTTTTTTGCTAAAGGTGATGGGACCCTTTGTTTTCAGGGGTCGAGCATCGGGGTTGTAGTGCGGAAGATCGGATTTGAGCTGTTGCCAGCGATCACGCAACCGCCGCATTACCATCTGCTTACGCTGTTTAGGTGAAAGGTGTTCCACACCGCTGATATCCCAGAGTGCATCGAGCAAGCCTGCGTCCCACATCTCAAAGTCGGTCGTGAATTCCACTACCTGCATCAAGTCCTGATGGGACAGGTGCAGTGAATCCGCACGTTCGAGAATACAGTCTCGATTGCGTGGATCGAGATTGTTGAAGAAACGGTTTTCCGAGAGTTGCTGACTTTTGGAAATGACGGGACTGTGGGAACAATGAGACATGGACGTTGTGATTGCTGTGAGGGGCACCCTAGTCAGGTCGGTGCGAATGGCAAGCACCCAAGCGAGCGGAGACGTTGAGGGGTGAGATAGTGGAAAGTGGAAGGTAGAAAGTTGAAAGTTGAAAGTGAAAGGTAGAAAGTTGAAGGTGGAAAGTTATGGGCGGTGGTATGGGAGAAGGCGAGGAATGGGTTGAATTTGCGCGACAAGTCGTCAGGCTGTACCGTATTGCTGATGAGAGATCTGATCCAGACCATTGAACGTATTCGCAGGGATTTTCCATTTTTTTCTGCGCAGCATGCATCCAGTCAATGGGTGTACCTCGACAACGCTGCTACGACGCAGAAACCGCAGGTTGTCATTGATGCGCTGGTGGAATTTTACAGCAGCTACAATGCAAACATCCATCGGGGGCTGTACGAATTGAGCGAGCGGGCAACCCAGGCCTACGAAGGTGCTCGTGCAAAGGTTGCGGGATTTCTCAATGCACGTAGTGAGAGTGAGATCATTTTCACCAAAGGAGCAACGGAGTCCCTGAACCTGCTCGCCTCATCCTGGGGTGGCACACAGCTGCAGCCGGGAGATGAAATCCTGCTGTCGGAAATGGAACACCATGCCAACATTGTGCCTTGGCAGATGGTGGCCCAGGCAACGGGTGCGCGCGTCGTGACCATACCGATGAATGAGCAGGGCGAACTCGATCTGGAGGTTGCCGAGAAACAGCTCAAGGCGGGATCTGTCAAATGCATGAGCATCGTGCACATTTCCAATGCGCTGGGGGTTCGCAATGATGTGGAGCATCTCGTTCGCACGGCGGTTGCAAACGGCGTGTTCACCATTGTGGATGGATCGCAGGCGGTGTCGCATTTTCCGGTCGATGTGCAGTCTTTGGGGTGCGACGCATATGTTTTTTCCGGTCACAAGCTCTTTGCTCCGACAGGCATCGGAATTCTCTGGGCGCGCAGTGAAGTCCTTGCCGCCATCCCTCCCTATCAGGGTGGGGGAGACATGATTCGCAAGGTGTCATGGCAGGGAACCACCTTTGCCGAACCGCCGTCGAAGTTTGAAGCTGGCACCCCGCACATCGCAGGTGCCATTGGTCTGGGTGCTGCCATCGACTACGTGCAGTCGCTCGGATTTGAGACGATTGGCGCAATCGACCACCTGTTATTTGAAAAGGCGTCAAAAACGATAGAGCAAATTCCCGGACTTCGACGCGTTGGGAGCAGCGATTCACAACTCGGAGTTGTGTCGTTTGTGGCAGATGCAATTCACGCAAGTGACCTCGCTTCGTTTCTCAGCGTGGACAAAATCGCAGTTCGAACAGGGCACCACTGTGCGCAACCCCTGATGGATCGGCTGGGCATACAGGGAACCGTAAGGGCATCCTTTTCGATTTATAATCACCCCGACGAACTGGATCGACTGGGGAAGAGTCTGGAGCGAGCGGTTCGCATGTTGGGATGAGGAGCTTGCATGAAGGTATGAACCGTGAACTGTACCAGGAGTTGATTCTTGAACACTTCCGTTCCCCCCGATTCAAACAAGCTTTGGCGATCAGCGATCCCGGTGTGTTCACACTGCAAAATCCCCATTGCGGCGACCAGGTGATCTTGCGGGCGATTGAGTTGGATGAGGGGCGGCTGCGATGGGAACACAATGCTTCGGGCTGTGCGGCATCGGTAGCATCCACCTCGATGCTCTGTGAACAGTTGCAGGGGCTTGAGGTGGGGGAGGCGCGGGTGCAGATTGAGGCATTTCTGAACGCACTTCGGAGTCCGGTGAATGCGAACTCCCCTCTTGATGCTTCATCAATGCTGCCAGAAGCGATGCAGGGGAATCTTGAGTTGGAGGCACTGTTGTTGTTCCGTTCCAATGCGGCTCGGCAGTTCTGCGTATCACTGGCATGGACCTGCGCCGAGAATGCGCTTGCGGCACTGTGAGAGGGTGCCTAGCTTGAAGATTTGGACCCATGCAAGCACGTGAAGCAGGATTGGATGTCATCGCCCGTGGCAAGGCGTATCTCGATATGGAAGCACAGGCGGTTTGCCTGACCCGGGATCACTTGGGCGCTTCATTTCAGCAGGTATTGTCGCAGGTGCACGAAAGTTACCGTCGACGGAACAAACTCATCTTCTCCGGTGTCGGCAAGAATGAACCCATTTGCGAAAAAATCCGGGCGACCTTCAACAGTACGGGCGTGACTGCCGTGTATCTGGACCCGCTCAAAGCGTTGCACGGGGATCTTGGACTTTGCGATGCGGGGGACCTCGCGTTTCTTTTCAGCAACAGTGGAGAATCCGAGGAGTTGATCGTGCTGAATTCTTTCCTGAAACGCATGGATGTCACAACCATCGCGCTGACGTCGAAACCGGAGAGCCAACTGGCACGCCAATGTGATTTTTGTCTACCATACCAGTATGGGGAGGAGGCCTGTCCGTTGAACCTCGCTCCAACATCGAGCACGACCGCAGCGCTCGCCCTCGGGGATGCCCTGGCTATGGTGTTTTTGGAAATGCGCGGACTGAGCAGGGACGATTTTGCGAAATATCACCCGTCCGGAAATTTGGGTCGTTCCTTGTTATTGCGTGTGGATGAAGTCATGCGAACGGGCGACCGCATGGCAGTGCTGCCCGTTGATTGTGTGATCCGGGATGCCATTCTTTCGATCAGCAAGGCGCGCTGTGGCATCATTGCGCTGGTCGAAACTGACAGCGGAAAACTTGCAGGTGTTTTCAGCGATGGTGATTTTCGGCGTGCGGCACTGCGGGAGCAGCAGGTACTCGATGTTCCGGTACGCCAGTACATGACGGCGTCGCCGATCACGGTGCAAAGCGGACAATTGGCGGTGGAGGCGCTCCGCATTTTTCAGCACCATCGCATCAATGATTTAATCGTGGTGGACAGTGCTGGTTGTCCGATTGGGCTGATCGATGGGCAAGACCTGCCTGCGATTCAGCTGGTGTAGACTAAACGCTGCTCATGGATTCACCCGAACACAGACCCCTTCGTCCTCCCGATTCGGCTGAGTTCCGGGGAAAGCCTAGCGAAGTGCAGGCACAGGCCTGGTTCGACCATGCCTCCTGGGCGGAGAGCCAAGGTGCGTTTTCGGAAGCCGTATCTGCGTGCATGCAGGCGTGGAAGCTGCAACCGCAGCACCTTCACTATTATGAAACGCTGCGAGGCTTACTCGAGCGGCACCGGCAGGTTGATGTGCTGCTTCAGGTATTGGAGTTGGGCGCACAGCTGTTTCCAGATCATCTGCCCACGTGGGTCAGCCGAAGTCGTTGGCTCAATGAGCGTGGTGAATTTTCAGCAGGAATGCAGGCTGCCCGACGCGCCCTTGCGCTGGATGAACATTGCTGGGAAGCGATGGGGAATCTGGGAAATGCCCTGCGCGGACTGGGCGACTACAACGGAGCGGCTTCCTGTTTTGAAGCGATTTTGCAGAAACTTCCCAACCCTGCTCAGGCTCGGTTCAATCTGGCTTGTGTTTTGTTGGCAAGTGGCGACAGAAGTCGGGGATTGCAGTACTATGAGAGTCGCCTGGAGCTGCCGGGTTATGAGCGTTTGCGCGCGCGCAACTCCGCACCGCACTGGAGGGGGGAACCGCTTTGGGGAAAGCGGTTGCTGGTCTATGCGGAGCAGGGACTGGGAGATACGCTGATGATGGCGCGCTATCTCCCGTGGCTGTTGCAGCAGGGGGCGAAGGGTGTGATCGTTGAGGTTCAGAAACCTGTTTGCTGGTTGCTCAGGCAGCAATCGCACCTGAACAGCATTGAGTGGATCGAGCGGCAGCAGCTGGATGCACCGCTTGAACTGGACACGGACTTTCAAATCCCGATGCTTTCCCTCATGCACCTGGCCTCCGAGGGAATGAATGCATGCAGTATGTCTGCTGCCTACCTCGAGTGGCCCGATGTGCAGGCTGAACGGGCGCGGGCATTGCTCGAATCCGTGCCTTCACCTTCACTGCGCATTGGAATCGCATGGCAGGGAAATCCCGGTGCTGCCATAGATCGCGGGCGCTCGCTTTCAGTTGAGCGACTGCATCCTCTGCTGACAATGCCGGGAATACACTGGTTTTCGCTGCAGAGTCGAGTTGGATTACAGGGAATCGAAGCATGGAGTGAAGCGTGTCCCCACTTTCACGTCTTACCCCAACTGGATGAGTCGGGACTTCCGTTTGAGGAGAGTCTGACTCTGATGCGCGGACTGGATCTGGTGATCACGAGCGATACCGCGCTTGCACACCTGGCTGGAGCGCTGGGCGTTCCCTGCTGGATACTGCTGCAGCGTTATCCAGAGTGGCGCTGGGGACTTGAGGGTGATCGCAGCTGCTGGTACGAATCCGTTCGGCTGTTCCGCCAGCAGGTTCCCGGAGATTGGGACTGCGTGGTGACAGCGGTGGCAAATGCACTAAAGGCGTTGTGAACTGGAACGGAAGTCCGGTATGGAACCTGAGAGGGTTGCGATAGTTTTTGTTGATTGCCCTGCTCTTTCCCTCAGCCCCACCATTCCGTTTTGTCCACGGTGGTTTCAAAGTTGGCTTCAATGCGTTCGGGCGGGCCATCGGCCTTGCGTTTTTGGGAAGGTTCGCCGATGAACACGAGACTTTCGCGCGGGCACTTTTCGATGGATTTCTCGAATCCAAAAGTTCCGTCGTAGGTGTCGTAGTCCACGACGGGCAAGTTGTCCACCATGTTGAGCAGACCTTCTGAAGGTTTTGCGCAGGCGGAACAACCAATGCAGCCAATGGTGCAGACCTCCTTAACCAAAGGTCCTTTGTCGCGGTTGGAACAGGCGACTACCAGCACTTCGGTATTTTTGAACGGAACCATCGTGATGATGCCGCGAGGACAGGCTGAGACGCAGGCCTTACATCCGGTGCACTGCTTCGGATCGATCACGGCGAGTCCATCGGTCATCGTGATGGCGTTGTATTCACAGACATCAAAACAGTCGCCATAACCGAGACATCCGTAGGTACAACCTTGCACACCGGGTACCAGATTTGCGGCGGCACAGGTCTGTTCCCCAAAATAGGGTTGTTGCTTCAAGCGTTGCTCGCGAGTCGCCGCGCAGTGCACGACGGCCTTAAAAGGCCAGGTCTGATCGAGCGTTGTGCCCATGATCCCGGCAATTGCCTGTGCACAGGAGGTGCCACCGGGACCGCAGAGATTGAGTTCGGCCTTTCCGTCTGCCACCGCTTGGGCATACTCGAGGCATCCGACGTATCCGCACCCACCGCAGTTGGCACCTGGAAGGGATTGGTTGATGGCCTCGACTTTTGGATCGGTTTCGACATGAAAGGCGACATTGGCCCATCCAAGGATGAGGGCCATGAGAATGGCGAGCGTCAGCAAAATACCGGCGGCAAAGAGAATGGTGACAAGGGTGGTGTCCATAACAACGTTGATTTTTAGGGTCGCAGGAATCGTTCAGGGGGTGGTTATGCTGTAAAGGGCTTCGGCAACACCGCGATCCACTCCGGTAAATCCCATGAATGCCATTGCCAGAATGCCGGCGACGAGCAGGGCAATTCCAGGTCCTTTGAGTGCTTTGGGAACGTCACACAATTCGAGTTCTTCGCGCAGCCCTCCCATGATGACGATTGCGATGGTAAAGCCAATGCCTCCACCAACGGCAAGCGCAAGTGCTTCATGCAGACCCCAGAGTTTGGCGGGGTTTTGCAGCTGCTTCATGATTTCGAGGCAGGCAAAGAGGATGGCACAATTGGTGGTGATGAGGGGAAGGAAGATGCCGAAAGACTTGTGCAGTGCAGGGAAGAATTTACGAACATACATCTCCACAAACTGCACACTCGAGGCGATCACAAAGATGTAGGCAATGTAGCTGAGGATGGACAGGTTGATGTCTGCCTCAGGGGCACCTCCGAGAGCGTGAAAAATTCCGTTTGCCAGCGGTGCTCCGGGGCGAAGGATGTAGTAGGTGAGCACCCAGCTCAGTGCCGAGGCAATCGAGATGACAAAGGTGACGGCGCATCCCATTCCAAAGGCCATGTCCACCTTGCGCGAGACTCCGAGAAATGGGCAGATCCCGACGAAATAATGCAGCACGAAGTTGTTGATCAGTGCGGCTCCGATGAAAATCAATACGAGTGAAATCAAGGTGTCCATGGTGGCGTGAAGGGTTTGGATGCGCAGTATCAGGGGTTCAGGCAGGATGGTGCGTTTTTTTACGGTGAGTCCACCAGTTGACCAGACCCAGCAGCATGCCGAGCGTCAGAAAGGCTCCCGGAGGCAGCACGAGGATGCCCCATCCCGGCCAGGCGGAGGGCAGGACCTGGATTCCAAAGATGCTTCCCATGCCAAGCACTTCACGCACCAGCGCGATGCTGGCAAGGGCGAGCGCAAAGCCGAGACTCATGCCAATTCCGTCCATGATGGAGGGAAGCAGGGGCTGCTTGGAGGAACAGGCTTCGCATCGGGAAATGATGAGACAGTTCACAATGATGAGGGGCACGTAGGGACCCAACTGCTTGCTCATCGAATACAAATAGGCAGCCAGAATTTTATCAGCAATGGTGACAAAGGTTGCGATGGTGAGCGTAAAGACCAGAATGCGCAGGTGCGGCTTGAGCAGATGCCGGATAAGGCTGGTCATAATGTTGGCGCAGATCAGCACAAACGCAGTTGCGGCTGCCATGGTCAGGGCGGGCTTGAGACTGTTTGTCACAGCAAGGGTTGGACAGAGTCCAAGCAGTCCGCGATAGACGGGGTTTTCCGGAAGAATGCCCTGAATGAGGCGTTCCATGGGAGTGGGTGTGCTAGTGGACATGGTAACTGGGTGTCAAAGGATCGGCGCGAAGGGTGAAATGGTGAACATCGATGAAAGTGGTGAATGAATCATCAAATCTGTGATGCAATGAAGGGTTTGGCCAGGCGGATGGCTTCGTTGACGGCGTCGGCCACCGTCACGCTGGAGATGGTTGCACCCGTTACGGCGGTGACTTCGGATGCCTTTGCAGGCGCGGATTTTACAATGCGGATGGGAGTGTCAGTGGATTTGCCGTCAAATTGACTGTGAAAGGCGGGTTCGACGATCAGGTTGCCCAGTCCGGGCGTTTCCTTCTGGTCGATCACGCGGAGACTCAGGATGGTGCTGCAGTTGTAGTCGGTTCCAACCAGAACCTGAATACGGTCTGCAAATCCGAGTGCCGATGCAGGTAGTACCCAGCCAATGCCTTGAGATTCCGGACCCGTGACTTGGTAGAGGGTGCGGTTCTCCCCGTTTTCCATTGGCATGAGCAATTCCGTTACTTCGAAGGCTTCAGGGTTGCCCACGAGTGAAGGGATCAACGAGTAGGTTTCGTTCTTGATGTTCTCGGCAATTTTTGGGGAAAGCGTGCTGTTTACAAAGGCAAGGCCGCCTCCGTAGAGAATGGCCAGCAGTAGTACCAGCCAGGCTTGGGAAAGATAGTGAATGGAAAATTTGTTGCTCACGATTCTTGGGATCTCGTTGTGAAAGGGTAGGTTGAAAGAAAGGTATGATCGGCTTCACGGCTTTGCGGGGATGGGTCCTCCGATGGGGGTTGGAATGGTCCATCGGTTGATGAGGGGAACGACTGCGTTCATGAGCAGTACGGCAAACATGACTCCCTCGGGATAGGAACTGAACACGCGCAGGATCATGATCAGAGTCCCGACACCCAGGCCAAAGATCAGTCGTCCTTTGGGGGCGAGCGGACTTGATACCGGGTCGGTTGCAATGAAGAACGCACCGAAGAGCAAGGAACCCGAAGCAAGATGCTGAATGACGTTCAGATTGGAAATGCCGGTGAACTCAAAGATCAACCCCAGTACGATGCAGCTGGCGAGAACACCAGCGGGAATCTGCCAAGCTGCAGTGCGACGCACCAGCAGGTAGGCACCTCCGGTCAGAATGGCGAGCGCGCTGGTTTCCCCGATGGAACCGTTAGTGGTCCCCAGAAACAGGGGCCAGAATCCCGGCATGCTGGCACCCGCAGATTCTTTTGCGAGCGTCAGAGGAGTGGCCTGGGTGAGGATGGTGCTGGATGCATCCGGATACACATAGGCACTGGCTCCCAGAGCACCCGCAAAACTCAGCATCACAAATGCGCGACCGACCATGGCAGGATTGAACAGATTCATACCCAGTCCGCCAAAGACCATCTTGCCAAGGGCAATGGCCATGAAAGATGCGATGATGGGAACATACAGCGGTGCACTCCAGGGGAGCGATAATCCGAGGATCAAACCGGTGAGCAGTCCCGAGGCATCAGCAATAGAAGCGGGCTTTCCGGAGAGTTTTTTCCATGCCGATTCGGTGAGTGCACACACGAGCATGCACAGCCCGATTTGAACGATGGCATGCCAGCGGAAGACCCACAGGGACAGGGCCACCACAGGAATCAGTGCAATCATGACATCGATCATCATGCGCTGGGTGCTGGTGGTCGTGTTGGAAAAGTGGGGGGAAGATGCGACGGAAACGTTCATGCAGAATCGGATAATCGATGGTGTCTCTGTGGTGGGGCTGGTTCAGCTGTGGGTTCGATTGTAAATTTTGCCCGCCCGGATGAGTTGAACCAGCGGAATGTTGGCGGGACATTGGTAGGCGCAGCAGCCACACTCCATGCAGGCGTCAACATGGTAGCGCTGCAGCACTTCGAGGTGCTTGTACCGTGCGGCCATTGCCAGTTTGGTGGGAACGAGATCAAGCGGACATGTATCGACGCAGAGTCCACAGCGAACGCAGGCGGTCGTGGCTGCGGCATTCAGCTCTTTTGCGGTGAGCACCGTGATGCCGCTGGTTCCCTTGGTGACGGGAGTGGAGAGGTCAGTTACGGAAAATCCCATCATGGGGCCTCCGGCGATGATGCGTGCGGCTTCCTCTTTCAAACCTCCGCAGTACTGCAGCACGGTTTCAAAATCGGTCCCAATGGGCACGAGAAGGTTTTTGGGATGAACAACACCCGGACCCGTCACCGTCACAATGCGGTGAGTCAGCGGCATGCCTCGCAGCACCATGCGGGCCAGTGATGCAACGGTGCCGACGTTGAGCACCACGACACCTACATCGAGCGGCAGACCTCCCGTGGGGATGGCCTTGCCCAGAGCTGCCATCACGAGGGATTTCTCCCCGCCTTGCGGGTATTTGGAACGCATGATCTTCACATCGATGTCACGATCTCCGATGGCATGAATCATGGTTTGAATCGCATCCGGCTTGTTGTCTTCAATGCAGATCGAAATTCGTGTCGCTCCCGTTGCATGCCGGGCGATGAGGGCACCGGCAAGGATGGATTGCGGGGATTCGAGCATGAGCCGGTGATCGGCAGTGAGGAATGGTTCGCATTCGCAACCGTTGATGATCAGATCCGTGATCGGGCGGTCGTCGTTGCGCATCAACTTGACATGGGAAGGGAACGCGGCGCCACCCATGCCGACGATGCCTGCCTGCAGTGCTGCTTTTGAAATGGAGCTGGCATCGATTTCGTCGAGATTCACGTTCCAGTCTCCACCGAGAAATGCCTGCTTCAGGGCATCACCCTCAAGTTCCTGCTCAGGGTCTGCCTTGATCGGAATGGTGGTAACCCGTCGACCATTTGGTAGCGTGATGATGCCTTCGCGTGCGGTTTTGCCCGACACGGATGCGTGAAGATTGGTGGAGATGAATCCTCCCGACTCTGCAATGATATCGCCAACCTTCACCGCGGCGCGGGGTTCGATGCTTACTTTTGCAGGTGCTCCCAGGTGCTGCAAGAGTGGGATGCGCACGGTATCCGGAGTGGGAAGCACCTCAATGGCCTGATGTTCCGCGTAGGACTTGTATTCAGGGGGGTGTATACCCTTTCGGAATGTGAACTTGGGAAGGTTTTTCAGGGAAATTGCAGCCTTCATGTGTGGTGTGTCGGGTGGTGTGCGTGGGTAAAATCAATGGGAACGTCGAGCTTCGATGGAAAGCAAGTGGGTGCAGATTCTGCTGAGCAATGAACCGATGAGAAATCCTGCCAAACCCGCGAGCAGTCCGTGGGAAGGGTTGGAGGCAAAGCGCACTGAAGCCAGAATGGCGAGAGCAAGGGGCAGCATAAAAACCAGCACACAAGTCAGCGAGAATAGTGCACCCTTGAGTGGGCGCTGGGTTTCAGCCAGTTCCGGGCATTGCCCTTCGCTCATGGGACACTCGGTCTGGGGGCAGACCGAACACGTGGATCCGGAATGGAAGGGTGATGCATGCATTAGTAGAATCTGAATTAGAAATTCTTCTATGTGGTAGAAACAAAATTATGCTAACTGCTTGGAATTTTGATGACAAGAAGAATCTCTTTCGTATCTGTTGAATTTCATTACATTTTCTAATATTGGGGTTAGGGGTGTGAGGCGATGGAATCGGATTGGAACAGCGGCGTTCTTTGACTGAGCCAGAAGCGGTACGCAAAAAAAGCCCCCGTGTGGATCACACGGAGGCTCAGTTGCAAAATGTGGTAGGGTAGATGTGGAACTACCGGATTATTTCTTATCGTCGTCCACGACCTCAAAGTCAGCATCAACGACGGTGTCATCGGAAGCCTTCTTTTCGGACTTGGCACTGCTGTCAGCAGGAGTATCGGCTCCCTCAGTACCTGCTGCACCTGCCTGGGCGGCTTGGGCAGCTGCATAGAGTTCCTGCCCCATTTCCTGCAGCAGACTGGTGAGTTTCTCCTTTGCGCCCTTGAGTTCGTCGGCACTTGCATTTGCATTGTCGAGCACCTTCTTTGCGGTGGTGAGGGCTTCAGTCAGCGGGACTTTCTTGTCCTCGGGGAATTTATCTCCGATTTCCGAAAGCTGTTTTTCGGTTTGGTACACCATGCCGTCGAGTTCGTTCCGGTTCTCGATGAGTTCCTTCTTGATGCGGTCCTCTTCGGCGTGCAGTTCCGCTTCCTTCTTGAGCTTGTCGACCTCGTCCTGACTGAGTCCTGAAGAACCCGTAATTGTGATCTTCTGGTCCTTTCCGGTTCCCAGATCCTTGGCGGTGACGTGCAGGATGCCGTTGGCGTCAATGTCGAAGGTCACTTCAATCTGTGGTACTCCGCGTGGTGCGGTGGGGATGCCGTCGAGACGGAAATTTCCCAGTACCTTATTGTCGTTGGCCATCGGACGTTCGCCCTGTAGCACCTTCACATCAACGGCGGTCTGATTGTCTGCGTAGGTTGAGAAGATCTGACTCTTCTTGGTCGGGATCGTGGTATTGCGCTCGATCATTGGGGTGGAAACGCCACCTGCAGTTTCAATGCCCAGTGTCAGTGGAGTGACATCGAGCAGCAGCACATCGCGCACATCACCAGTCAACACGGCTCCCTGAATCCCTGCGCCGATAGCGACAACTTCGTCCGGATTGACGCCCTTGTGAGGATCTTTTCCGGTCAGGCTCTTCGCAACTTCAACGATCTTCGGACTGCGCGTCATGCCTCCGACGAGTACCAGCTCATCGACTTTGGAAGCAGTGATTCCGGCATCCTTGAGACAGGACTCAAAGGGACTGATCGTGCGCTTGTAGAGATCGTCGCAGATCTGCTCCAGTTTGGCGCGGGAGAGGCTGACATTCAAATGCTTCGGACCGCTTGCATCGGCGGTGATGAACGGAAGGTTGATGTCGGTAGTCTGCGAAGAAGAAAGCGCGATTTTGGCTTTTTCGGCTTCTTCTTTCAGGCGCTGCAATGCCATGGGATCGCCGCGCAGGTCGATGCCCTGCTCGCGCTTGAAGTCTTCGATGAGCCAGTCAATGAGTTTGCTGTCCCAGTTGTCACCACCGAGGTGGGTGTCACCATTGGTTGCCTTCACCTCAAATACTCCGTCACCGATTTCGAGTACGGAGATGTCATAGGTTCCGCCTCCAAGGTCATAAACCGCAATGGTTTTTTCCGACTTTTTGTCGAGTCCATACGCGAGTGAAGCGGCGGTGGGCTCGTTGATGATGCGTTCGACCTTGAATCCGGCAATGGCTCCGGCATCCTTGGTGGCCTGGCGCTGTGCGTCATTAAAATACGCGGGCACGGTGATCACTGCACGGTCGACTTTTTCACCGAGGTAGGCCTCGGCATCGGCCTTGAGCTTGCCGAGCAGGATGGCGGAAATCTGCTCAGGGGCAAATTGCTCGGTTTTTCCTCCTACCTGACATTCAATGTAGGCATCGCCGTTCTTTCCTTCAACAATCTTGTACGGCAGGGATTTTGACTCTTCCTGCACCTCGGTGAATTTGCGTCCGATCAGGCGCTTGGCCGAAAAGATCGTGTTCGAAGGATTGGTCACTGCCTGCCGTTTGGCTGCCTGACCCACGAGGCGTTCGCCGTTTTTGGAAAATGCAACGATGGACGGTGTGGTCCGTGCACCTTCGGAGTTTGGGATCACGACTGGCTCGCCGCCTTCCATGACCGCCATACACGAGTTTGTTGTTCCTAAATCTATACCAATTATTTTGCTCACGGGAGTGTTCTGGCAAGTATTGTGCCAACCCTGTTGAAATGCTGAAAACTGTTAATAGACAGTATTTTAAGGATTCCTTGCTATTGAGGTGATGACGCATTTGGGGATGAATGTGAGTCAAAGCGGCTCAGCCTGTGTCACAGTTGCCGCTTGGGGACGAAGGACACGCTTTGGGGTTGATTTGTGGGGAAAATGAACAATCGTGTGCAGTCGAAGAGCACAACCATGGCTGAAAAGAAAAGGAAAAAAATCGATTACGAAGCCCTGCAGTCTTCGTTCATGCAAATTCCAATGATGAAGGCGGATATCGCGAGGGGATTGCTTGATCTTGGCGTGCGGGAGTACTACGAACTCAGTGGTCGTGCTCCAGAGGTGCTGGCGGATGCGATGACGGATCGGGACCCCGCCTTGCGAACGATTCCGGATCTGCTGGAACGGTTGCAACTGGCGGTTTATTTTGTGGAGACCCCTGATCACGATCCCCGGAAACTGAAGCTCTCCTACTGGACACAGCAGCAGTAGGGAACCGTGCGAAGAACCGCACGGAAATCCCTTACTGGATGGATCGATCACTGACTTTCGTGCGCTTTCAGTCCTGGTAGGTATTCCAGAGAGAACGCACGCGAAGTTGTTCTGCGAGGCCTTCGAGCGTGGTGATGCCCGGATTGTGCAGGTAGATGCGACGTTTGCGCTCAGGATAGAGGTGGAAAAAATTATCACTCCATCGCAGATCGGGCAGGGATTTTGCGTCAAGCCAGGCCCAGAGGGCGGGAACATCGGTGCACAAGTCGACGTAAATGCGACCCTCGTCATCGCATCCGACGCTTGATTCGATCATCGGCTTGCCGAGGTTCAGGTGTTTGGGTCTGACCCAGGTTGCCATGTTTTCTGCCATGACCATCTGATCCCGCTTCCATTCGACCTGCATGACAACATCGCGCTCGGACGCGAGTTCGGGATCGATCTGGATTTCACAGTGAGCTGCGAGGCAGCTGCCCCGAGTGGGTTCACTGATCTCGAAACTCTGCTGATCAAGGCACACTCCTGTTCTTGTGTGCCAGGTGCTTACGAGCAGGTTGGCGGACGGGTGAGCTGCATCATCTTGCGTGATGTGAATTTCAAGCTGTCGCTGTGCTGCATCTTCGATGATGCTGAGCATTTGCGGTGCAAAAAATCGCTTGGCTTCGTAGTGCAGTGCCTTCCAGCGGCGGGATGAGTCGATGGAGGACCACGAGGCAACGGGCCAGCAGTCATTGAGTTGCCAATAGGTCGCTCCCATGCACCGTGGCATGTTTCGTCGCCAGTGTTCAACGGCATATTTGATGCCGAGCGCCTGCAGAATCTGACTCAGCCAAATGGTGTTTTCAAAACCAACGGGGAGGCGGAACCAGTCGAGCATATAGGCCATGATGGTTGAGTTGCCGCCGGGAGAGCGCTGGTGCAACTCCATGACATAGCTTGTGATGGATCGATCCTCCTGCTCCAAAATCTCCTCAAGTGTGCTCGGATGAGGAAACGCCTGAAAGCCGAACTCCGAACAAAAGCGGTGAAACGAACCGCGATACCATTCAAAAGGTTCCCTTCCGTGCCAGACTTTCCAGAGATGGGCATCTCCCCAGCGTGGATCGGAGGAATGGATTCGCGGAGTGCGATTCCCGATCGGACTGTGTTCACTGGCTGGCCAGTAGCATGCATTGGGGTGATGGCGGCGCACGATTTCCCGAAGGCGCACATCAAACAATTGGCTGTAGTGGTGCCACGGCATGGCACCGGGGGTGTCCCCAATGTAACCATCCATGTGTTCGAGTTCGTTGTTTCCGCACCAGAGAAAGAGGGATGCGTGGTGGTGCAGCCGCTTCACATTCTGCACGGCTTCAACCTCGACATTTTCCAGGAATTCACGGTCGTGCAGTGGGTAGGCTGAGCACGCGAACATGAAGTCCTGCCAGATGCAAATGCCCAGCTCATCACAGAGGTCATAAAAGGTATCACTTTCGTAGAGTCCACCTCCCCAGACACGCATGCAGTTCATGTTTGCCTCGACTGCGGATTCCAGGAGATCGCGAACATGCTCGTTGTGGATGCGACTGGTAAAGGTATCGGCAGGAATCCAGTTGGCCCCTTTGGCAAAGAAATCGACTCCGTTGGCTCTGAATTTGAAGGACTGGCCCCATTCGTCAAATTCGGTGACCAGTGAGAGATCGCGAAATCCGATACGCCTGTGTGCGGCGTCTACCGTCTTGCCTCGGGAATTGCGTAGCTGAATCGTGACATTGTAGAGCGGTTGTTCTCCCATGCCCGTCGGCCACCAGCGCTGCACATGGTCGAAGGTGAGCGTGATTTCGGTTTCGCCGGAATCGTCCCATTTCACGGAAGTGGAGTCGATGCGTTCGCCCTCGAAGCTGATCTCTACATCGAGGTGGTGGGGTTCGAGCGGACAGGGTGGGGTATGGATATTCAGGCGCAGCGCGGCGGAGTCATCTGCGAAGACTGTGGGTTCGATCATGATGGATTCGAGACGGCTGCTCTCAAGCGCCAGCAAGTAGATGGGTTTCCAGATACCGGCAGTCAGCAGCATGGGACCCCAGTCCCAACCATAGTTGCAGGCTTCCTTGCGAACCCAATTGCCTCCCTCAAGTCGATGATGACCAATGCCTGTGTGGATGAGGAAATGTTGCTCCTGTTGCTCTCGACCATAGGGCAGCGGCGAGCGAAAGAGCACTTCGATTTCATTCGTTCCCGCTTTCAGGTGTTCCTTCACGTCCCACTGCCACGAGCGGAACATGTTATCCGTGTGCGCAATGGAAATACCATTGAGTATGACCTGAGCAAAGGTGTCGAGACCCTCACAGCAGAGTAGCAGGGACTTGCAGTCGAGTTCGCTTGCCTCGAGTTGAAAACTGCGACGGTATGACCAGTCGTGCTCTCCGATCCACATCAGACGCTGTTCGTTGTCCCGGTAGTAGGGGTCCGGGATCAGCCCAGCTTCCAGCAGGTCTGTGTGCACACATCCGGGCACGATGGCTGGTGTCTGGTATTCGGGTTTTCCGGAGCGGTTTTCGAGCGTCCATTCGCCGTCGAGTGGAATTTTGATCATGATATTTGAAAAAGCGTCAGTGATGATTGGCAGTGCCCGTCCGCGGGATGGCTAAGGTCGGACACGGTCGTAGACGGGACATACAAAAGAGCAGTAGCATGCTTTTCAAGGGGACAATTGTGCATGCACTAGACTTGCCGCACTGCGGATCATCACGACACTGGCTGGACGCTTTGGAGCTTTGCGTGCAGCACTTTCCAGTCAATGGGTTTGGAAACGTAGTCATCCATGCCCGCATTGAGACAGGTTTCCGAGTCTCCTTTCAACGCGTTGGCGGTGATGGCGATGATGATGGGGGATGCCGCCCCTGGCTTCTCACGCTGTCGGATGTGGCGGGTGGTTTCGATGCCATCCATTTCGGGCATTTGCACATCCATCAGCACCACATCAAAGTTCTGCTGATCGAGTTGCTCGAGCACCTTGAGGCCATTGTCAACGATGGTGACGCAGTGACCTGCCTTTCTCAGCTGGATTTCACAGATGCGCTGGTTGACCCGGTTATCTTCCGCCAGGAGAATCTTGAGTGAAGCGGAGCGTCCCTCTTTGTCAGATGCGAGAGAGTGAAGCTCGGGTGCGGTTGGAATCCGGGTAGCGGACTCTGGGGGATGCGCGATCTTCAGAGTGACGTCAAAGTGAAAACAACTGCCACGTCCCGGTTCGCTGGTGACCTGCATGTGGCTGTGCATGGAGCTGAGAATGCGTTGAGAGATCGCGAGTCCGAGTCCTGTTCCACCAAATCGGCGGGAGATAGAGGTTTCTGCCTGTTGAAAGGGGTGAAAAATGGCATCGATTTGTTCGGGAGCGATCCCGATCCCCGTGTCCATGACGGAAAACCGTAGCGTGCAGGAATCACTCTGCTGTTCTACGGTTTCAACTGAGAGCATCACCTCTCCTTTGCTGGTGAACTTGATGGCATTGCTCAGCAGGTTGAGCAATACCTGCTGCAGACGACTGGCATCTCCATAGACCCATTCGGGGCAGGATGCCTGAATCTCGTATTCGAGGCGAAGCCCCTTTTCCTCGGCCCCCTGGCGCACCACATGCAGGCACTCCATGAGCCAGTTCTGAAGCTGAAATGTCTCCGATTCGAGCGTGAGTTTGCCTGCTTCGATGCGGGAGAAGTCGAGAATATCGTTGATGATGTTGAGCAGGCTTCGACCCGCAGCATGAGCGGTGTTCAAATAGTCCCTCAGGTCGCGGTCCTTTGCAATCGAAAGGGCCAGTTCGGTCATGCCCAGCAATCCGTTCATCGGGGTTCGCAACTCATGGCTCATGATGGCCAGGAATTCACTCTTGGCCTGGTTGGCTTTTTCAGCGTTTTCCTTGGCGATGCGCAGATCTTCTGTCTGCTGATTGACGCGCTGCTGGAGTTGAAGTTCCCGTTTGCGATGCACCCGGGTGCGCCATGAAATCGTGGCATAAACCAGTGTTACAGCAGTGATACTCACCAGTATCCAGTACCAGGGCGTTTGCCAGAAGTGGGGAGCAATGTGGAACGAAAGCGTTGTCGGTACGGGTTGCCACATGCCATCGTTATTACTGGCGGTGACCTGAAAGCTGTAGTTGCCCGGACTCAATCCCGAGTAGGTTGCGGTTCGCGATGTTCCGGCGAGTATCCAGTCATCGTCGACTCCGATCATCCGATATTTGAATTGATTGCGAGCGGCATCGGTCAGACCCATGGCTGTGAAGTGGAATTGAAGCGTTCCATCGCCGGGATCGAGATCCAGACTTGCGTCGGCAACTGGAAATGAAGTTCGGTTGTAAACAACCGATTCGATGATGACCTGTGGGGGAATGGTGTTGGTGGGGATGCGCCCGGGAGTGATTTCGGTGATGCCAGCAGTTGTGGCAAACCAACGCGAATCTCCTGCGATGGAGGCTGTTGAAGGATGTCCGCCGATGGAAGGTGCTGCGGCCTTGCCACCAAAATACTCATCAAAGAGGGTTTCGGAGATCGAAGCCTGATCGCCGTTGGCAACTGCATCGTAGGCGTCCAGGTCGGCGCGGTAGATGCCCTTGGAGCAGTGTAACAGCAGGGAGTCTGGAGTTCCCTCGATGCCCATGGCTGTGGCATTCGGATCGCCACCGATGGGGAAGCTCTGCAACTCGTCGTTTCGAATGCGTTGCACACCGCCGTCCTTTCTGGCAAACCAGATGGAACCTCGATCATCTTCGTAGAAAGCATAGGTGATGGTTCCGCGCACGCCCTGATCAGTCAGCCAAGTTTGCAGACGTCCCTGCGAATCCAGGCGGCCGATTCCGTTCATGGATGAAAACCACAGATTGCCTTTTGAATCCACAAAGGGGCATTTGGTCCGGCCATTGAGCGGTTCGATATCTATGAATTCATAGCGCCCGTTCTGCAACCTCCAGAGTCCGCGGTAGTGGGTTGTGAACCACAAGCTGCCATCAGGTGTGAAAGCAAGTCCGCGAATGGTATCTTCGGGCATCCCGTGTTCGATGCCAAAGTGTTCAATGCTGTTTCCCTTGAGCCGAGATAGTTTGGCCTGCTCGCGGTAGCCAATCCAGATTGCACCGTCGGGTGCTTCGGCAAGGGAATAAACGTAGTCTTCGATCAGGTAGCGATCTTTCCGGAAGCTTTGCACTTCGCCGTTGGGAAGGATGTGGTTGAGTCCTCCGCCGAAGGTGCCAACCCATATGGAACCATCTCGCGCAGGCAGCAGGCAGAGGATGGAGGCGTGGGAGAGACCTTCCTCTTTTCCAATGGATTTCAGCTTTTTCTCCCGAATGTTGAACAACCCCGAATGGGTACCGACCCAGAGGTTTCCTTCGCTGCCCTCGACGATAGAGACCACGGAACCGATGCCATCGCCCCATGGCCACCCGATTGAGGACCACCGGTCATTCTGGTAGCACTGAAGCCCTGCGTTGGTTCCGACCCACAACGTTCCATCCCGTGCGACCTTGACCGCCTGGACATTGCTATCCAGCAGGCCGTCCTCGCGTCCGATGCGTTGGGCGTGAGTGCCATCATGCACATAGAGGCCATCACGGGTCGCAAGGTACATGCGCCCGTCTGGCGAACGGTCCAGATGCTGAACATGAAGGGACCTCCCCTGAGCATTGAGTTGCATTACATTTCCGTCAGGCAGAATGATTCGAGGATCCGCACTTGCGATCCAGAGTTTGCCTTCGGAGTCAAACTCAAGTGCCTGAAGATCGCGAGGTGGATCCAGGGACCGATCTCCCATGCGACGGGTTCGCCTAGGGGTGCATTCATAGACTCCGCGATTGGTTCCCACCACCATGGTTTCCCCGCCCAGGTATTCAAAGTCGCGAATGCTGTGATTGTCCAGATGGGTGTGGGGTGTTCGAAGAAACTTGTGGTCACGATACCACAGCATGCCGGAACCATCGGTGCCGATCCAGATGGTACCATCACCGGATTCGCCCAGAGCAAGGATGCGGGCACTGCGAAGTTCGGGAGTATTGGTGAGGTCAAAGATTTGAAACTGCAGACCGTCAAAGCGTGCGAGACCGTCGTCTGTTCCCACCCAGAGGTAGCCGTTGGATGCCTGAAACACGACTCTAACCGAGTTTTGTGGCAATCCGGATTGCATGTTCCACTCGACGATACCGTAGCGGTTGCGGTCTGTTCCGAAGTCCAAGCAGTGGAGCTGCGTTGTGACCCACAGGCAATGGCAAATCCACAGAACAAGTATAGCTGAGAACTGGCGATGGAAAACGGTATGTTTGCCGGGGAACATGGGAGCTGCGATAGCGGAGAGTTGTAACGGGGAATTCTTTTATTCGGCGCATGGCAGTTGAAATGTGAGCGAATCGAGTAGGAAACATGATTTTGACGGAATATTTACACACAGGACCGTTCATGAGATCTGGAAAGCAGTGAATCCAGCCCGAAATCGACAACCTTGAATCGCAACATCACTGAGTTTCGCGGAAGGAATTTTCCCACTCATTGAAGTGGATTGATCCGATTGAAGCAGCGTTGACTTTGCGGTCGGAATCGACGAGATCTTGCGCCATGTCAGCAGAATCAAAAATTTTCAACAATGTCAGCGTGGCCGCGAAGGCGAATGTGTATTTTGATGGGCGGGTGGTTTCCCATGCACTCACATTGCCAGATGGCAGTCGCAAGACGCTTGGCTTGATCTACCCCGGTTCCTATCATTTTGGGACGGATGCCGCTGAGCGCATGGAGATGGTTGCGGGCGTTGTGCGGGTGACCCTCGATGGCAGCAGTGAAACAACAACCTACGAGGCGGGATCCTTTTTTGAGGTTCCTGCTCAGTCGGGCTTCACGATTGAATCAGTCAACGGCATAGCGGAATACATCTGCAGCTTCATCGCGAAGTAAGTTTCAACTCTCGCACAACTTCCTGTATGAAGGGGAGGAGTTGTTACTATGAGAACGCGAGCTTGAAGCTCCCGCTACTATGGGAACGCGAGCTTGAAGTTCCCGCTACTATGAGAACGCGAGTTGGCAGCGAGCGAAATAGGGGAATGATCCGGGGGAAGCTTTTCAGATCGCCTTGTCACTGACACAAGCACCGGAATCATGCCTTGCAGTACGGTCGATTGTATATGCGGAATAGGCAACGAATGCCCAATTCTGACGGTGTGAATCGACAACAGTTGACGGTGCCATTGCGTTATTGCAGGTTCTGATACTGGAGTTCACTGTGCTGCTATGATCGCAGTGTTTGGTACTTACCCCATGTTGTTCATGAAATCGAGATTCCTGTTGCTATTCCTTTGTTGTCTTCCGGGCCTATTGTTTGCCCAGCGAACCGAGCTGAAACTGGAGACGGGGTGGAAGTTCCATCGCGGCGATGCGGATGGGGCACAATCCCTGCAATATGACGATGAACACTGGGAATCAGTGCGTGTTCCCCACGATTGGGCAATCACGGGACCGTTTGATCCTGAAATTGACAAGCAAGTCACCCGCATCGTGCAAAACGGAGAAACTGTTGCGACGGAAAAAACGGGTCGCACAGGTGCGTTGCCTTTTATCGGCAGCGGTTGGTACCGGTATGAACTTCACTTGCCCGAACTTCTGGAGGATCAACAGGCATTATTGTATTTTGATGGAGCCATGAGCGAGGCTCAGGTCTATGTGAATGGAGAGCGCGTGGGATACTGGCCTTATGGGTACAGTTATTTTTATGTCGATGTGACGGAAGCGCTTCGCGCCGGCACGAATCTGATCGCGGTGCGGTTGGAGAATCAGCCGCGCTCCTCGCGCTGGTATCCGGGGGCCGGATTGTATCGGAACGTGCGCCTGTTGGTGAAAAACAAGGCAAGTTTTGATCCATGGGGAATTTTTGTCACGACTCCGCTGGTGCAGGACGAAGTGGCGAAGGTGAATGTGAAAGCTGCAGTGTCGGGTGAGGGGCTGAGCATGCAGGCACGCATTGTCGATGCGGAGCAGAATGAAGTTGCCCGTGTCACGGGTGTGCAAGCGATTGGCGATGAAATCGAACTCAACCTTGCACTTCCAGATCCCAGACTCTGGAGTCCGGAAGATCCGCAACTCTACACTGTTCATTGTGAGCTGTATCAGGATGGCATTCTCACAGATTCGAAGCAGGTGCGTTTTGGAGTGCGGACTTTGGAGTTTGTGCCTGAGAAGGGATTTTTTCTGAACGGTAAGGTCACCAAGTTTCGAGGGGTTTGCCTGCATCACGATCTGGGACCGCTTGGAGCGGCGATCAATGTGGCGGCACTGCGGAGGCAGTTGCGCATCCTGAAGGATCTCGGAGTAAACGCGATCCGTTCTGCGCACAACATGCCGTCGCCCGAGCAGCTTGAACTCTGTGATGAGATGGGCTTTCTGTTCATCGCCGAGAGTTTTGATGAGTGGGCCAAGCCCAAAGTGGAGAATGGATACAACCGGTTCTTTGAGGAGTGGGCCGAGCGTGATGTGGTCAATCTCGTGCGGGCGACGCGCAATCATCCCTGCATTGTGATGTGGAGCAGTGGTAATGAAGTGCCTGACCAATGGGGAGCGGAGGGAGTGAAGCGGGCAAAGTGGCTGCAGGATCTGTTTCACCGCGAGGACCCCACGCGCAAGGTGACAGTGGGTATGGATCAGGTGAAGGCAACTATGGAGAGCGGCTTTGGTGCTCTGTTGGATATCCCTGGACTCAATTATCGCGTACACCTCTATGAAGAGGCCAATGAACGCTTCCCGCAGGGTCTGATCCTGGGTTCAGAGACAGCCTCCACCGTGAGTTCCCGCGGGATTTATCACTTCCCGGTGGTTGAGGGTAAGGGCATCACCCATGCGGATCTTCAATCCTCTTCCTACGATCTTGAGGCCTGCTCGTGGTCAAATGTACCCGAGGTAGATTTTGTGATGCAGGATGACAAACCCTGGGTGATCGGTGAGTTTGTCTGGACCGGATTTGACTATTTGGGCGAACCCACTCCTTACGACGAGTTTTGGCCGTCCCGAAGTTCCTATTTTGGCATATTGGATCTCGCCGGACTTCCCAAGGATCGCTACTACCTCTATCGCAGTCGGTGGAATCCGGAAGTCGAAACCCTGCACATCCTGCCGCACTGGAACTGGCCCGAGCGCCTTGGTGAAACAACGCCGGTGTTTGTGTATACGAACTATGATCGCGCAGAGCTCTTCCTGAACGGAGTAAGCCAGGGCATTCGGGAAAAGCATCGCAACGGTTCCCTGCAGGAGCGCTATCGTCTGATGTGGATGGACGTGAAGTATGAACCCGGCACGCTGGAGGTTGTGGCACTCGATGGGGATGGGAATGCACTGGCGCGACGACAGATGCACACGGCAGGTCCACCGCATTCGCTGCGACTGGAGGCGGATCGCACTGAGATTGTAGCCAACGGAAAAGATTTGAGTTTTGTCACTGTGAGTGTGGTGGATGCGGTTGGAAATCTGTGTCCACGGGCAGCTGCGCAATTGCATTTCCGCGTGACGGGTGCTGGTAGTTTTCGCGCAGTGTGCAATGGGGACGCCACCTCTCTGGAACTTTTTCATCTGCCAACGATGCAGACCTTCAGTGGGCAGCTGGTCGTGATCGTGGAGTCGGGAGAAGAGCCGGGTCCGATTCAGTTGGAAGTATGGGCGGATGACCTGCCGAAGCAGGTCATTGAGTTAACCGCGATTTGAGACGCTAACGGTTGAGTTCAGAGTCCCCGATCCCGCATCCACGCGATCAGCAGGTCAGGCCAGGTCTGAGTCGGTCCCGATGCCCGACGAATGCCAAAGCCGTGTCCACCCTTTTCAAAACTGTGTAATTCAACTGGCACCTTTGCCTGAAGCAGTGCAGTGACGAATTCGAGGCTATTTTGCGGGATGACGGCTCCGTCGTCATTGGCCAGCGCCACAAAAGTGGGCGGTGTCTGCGCTGTTACGTGAAGGGCATTGGAAAACTGTTTCTCCATGGAGGGTTCGGGATCGGTGCCGAGCAACTGGGTTCGACTGCCCATGTGGGTGACATCCGGGTGCATGGAAATCACGGGATACAGCAGGATCATGAAATCGGGTCGCGCGGATACCGCATCCAGCTGATCCCTGACCGGGTAACTTTGCCGCTCAAACTGTGTTCCAAGGGTTGAGGCGAGGTGTCCACCAGCGGAAAAGCCCATCACGCCAATGCGTTGTGAGTCGATTCCCCAATCTTCTGCGTGGTAGCGAATGGTTCGCAGGGCGCGCTGCGCATCCTGCAACGGCACCCATGAGCGGTTGTCGTGACCCTCTCCCGGCAGCCGGTAGCTCAGCACAAATGCGGTGATGCCATCCTCATTGAGACGTTCTGCAATCACCACACCTTCATGATCGTAGGCGAGATAGCGGTAGCCTCCACCCGGACAAATCAGAACCGCTGTTCCATTGGGGGTTTCGGGCCGAAAGACCTCAAGCTGCGGAGTCTGAATCTGGCTCAGCACGCGATTGTGTTCATTGGGATTGGTGGAACGCTCCTCTGTCATCAGTTCTAGCGCAAGTTTTTCACTTCCGGGGGCTTGCTCCGGCCAGATGTGGAGAAACGAGGAATCGGCAACGATCAAGCTTGTGGGGAGCAGGGTCAGGACAAGTAGGGATTGAATGTTCATGGAAGCTTTGTCTGTTCGAATGCGGCAAAAAAAATCGGGGTCACACCCCCATAGAAATGACCCCGACCGAATACGCGAAGCGTATTTTATTGTTTTGGTTTGAATAAGTAGAATTGAATTCTGAAGAGGCCGATGCCGAAGCGTCGGATTTCAGTGCGCATGAGACTTTGCCCATGGCATGAATTCAATAGACTGAAAAATTGTGCAATCTTTCGAGAGAAAGTTCGCTTGACTGTTAAGTCGGTCGCAGGGCAGTCATGGATTAGACTGTGCCCTGCGGTGGCAGTTTCCTGGCATCTCCGCTGTTCTGTTTTGCAGAGAACGGCTTTGCTTTATGACATCGAGTCAAATTGAAGGATCCCGAGATCCATCAGGGCCTGCTTGACATCGGCGGCCTGAGAGCTGGTGGAGGCTTTTGTATCGCGCCAGATGATTTTGCCATCCTGGATCAGGTAGGCCTGACGGGAAAACCAGCCGCGACCAAAGGCATTTGATACGGATTTGTCTTCATCGGCGATCAGGTCAAAGGGCAACTGGTGTTTATCCATGAAATCGCGTTGGGCTTCGGCGGAGTCATAGCTGACACCAAATACCTTGACCCCCTTGGCGGTGAGTTCCTCGAAGGAATCCCGAAGGCTGCAGGCCTGAGCCGTACATCCAGGAGTGTCTGCCTTGGGATAAAAAAAGACGAGTGTGATGCCCTCGGCAAAAACAGCTCCCAAATCAATGGTATCTCCGTTTTGCAGGGTGGCATTGAGGGCGGGAGCATCGGCTCCGACCGCGAGTTCGTCGGCGCAGCCGAAATTGAAGAAGTTGAACATGGACAGGATGAGAATGAATTTTAAGGGTTTCATGATGATTGTTATGTGCAGAGTGAATCTGGAATGCAGGATTTTGCAATGATGCTGAAACGAGTCTGACTGCTGAAAGCTGTGATCAGTTCCTGCGTTTGACAAAGCGGTAGTGCGAAATGCCCCATTCGCGTCCGTCGCCGTAGGCAAACAGCTCGGAACAGGCGAGCAGGAACATGCGCCAGCGCATCAACCAACGCGTGACCTCACCGTAGTGTTCCCGGAAGATCTCTGAAATGGGCTCGACGTTGCCGTTGAGGCGCTCCAGCCAGGCTTCGAGGGTTTGCGTGTAATGCTTTCCGTTGAGTTTCCAATCCTGCTCGATCAGCAGGTGTTCGCTGAAGTGGGAAAAGAGGTCGTGGGATGGCATGGTGCCTCCGGTGAAAAAGGAATTGGACATCCAGTCGTTGGGGTCGCTGGCTTCGTAGGTGTAGGCCAATTCCCGGTGAGAAAATACGTGAACAAAGGCCTTTCCGTCGTCTTTCAACCACTTTGCCATGCGCTGAAAGAGGGCTTCATAATTGCGCATGTGTTCGAGCATTTCAATGGAGACAATGCGGTCAAACTGACTCTTGGGTTTAAACGTAACGATGTTTTCGGTGAGAACTTCCAGGTTGCTCAGCCCCCGTTCATTCGCCCGTGAACGGATGTAGGCCGCCTGTGTCTGCGAATTGGAGACGGCAAGGATGTGACTTTTGGGGAAACGCTCCGCCGCCCAGAGTGAGAACGACCCCCAGCCGCACCCCATTTCAAGAATGGTTTGTCCATCCTCCAGCTCGGCACGTTCGGCTACGAGCTGAAGCGAGGCCAACTCGGCCTTTTCGAGCGTCGTAACGCCCTCCGGCCAGTAGCAGCCACTGTATTTCATGCGCGGGCCGAGAATGAGTTGGTAGAACTCCGTGGGTACCTGATAGTGCTGATCATTGGCCTCGTCAGTGGCGATGGCGATCGGGCTTTCCCGTAGGTGTTGCACCAGCATGGCTTTGGCGTTGCTGCCTTTCTGATGTTCGATGCGAAGCTTGTGTTTGAGCTTCTGACGGATACCGATGCGGATCAGCCAGAGGGGAATGATGCCGGACTCGGCAAGGGTGGTTGCATTCATGATGATGGTATAAAGAAGTTGCTCGGTGCTGCGGTTGGGATGGGTTGCATGCAGGGGCTGATTTAGGACTGGGTTGTAGTTTCGGACTTTGGGAACCAGGGGAAAAATGCGGAAGTCTCGCGCTGGTATTGTCGGTAGGATTCACCGCGTTTTCGAATCGCCTGGGCCTCAGTGGGAGGAATACCTGTCATTTTCAGAATCAGGAACAGCATGATAAGCGGTGCTGCCAGTGCCGGGAAAAAGGCGGAACTTCCCCAGGTAATGGAAGGGAAAGCGAGCCAGAAGATCCATTCGAAGAAGTAGTTCGGGTGGCGGGAGTAACGCCAGAGTCCGGATTTGCATACCTTGCCCTGATTTTTGGGGTTTGCCTTGAAGCGACGCAGCTGGCGGTCGGCCAGTGTTTCGCCACTGATGGCGATGATAGCGATCACGACGGCGATCCAGTCATTTGCGCTCCAGGCAGATTTTGCGCTGTGCATCGCCAGCAGGGGTGGGATCGAAAAGAAAAACGCAGCAGCTGCCTGAATCATGAAAAATCCGAACAACTTGGGTGAGCGCTCACCTCCCCATTGTTTCTTGATCTCCTGATAACGCCCGTCCTCAGGTTCTGTCGCGATGCGAATGAGCAGGTGTGTTCCAAGGCGCAATGACCAAATCGCAATCAGAACAAAACCCAGCAATTGAGGGCCGATTGGCATTCCAAGGATGAGGAAGTAGCCTAGGGACAACACTCCTATGCTATAGGCCCAGACGACGTCAACCCAGGCGGCATTGTGGATGCGGACGCAGACGATCCAGGCGATGATCATGATCGCGAATGCAGTGAGTGCACCAGCGATGAGAGTATGGGTGATGGTGTCGATCATAGGGTGTGGATTTGCTGATTGTGTTGGGGGACTGCATCAACCGCTGTGCGGGAAATGCGGGAATCATCGTTGCTGTGCAGGGAGTTCTCATATGCGTAGTCCAGGGTGTTGGGACTCGCATAGACCAGCTGGGCAACCTGAATGTGGCGGGTGTCAAATCCCGCTTCGCAGTAGGCGAAGTAGAAGTTCCATTTGCGGTCAAACGCATCGTCAAATCCCAGTTGTCTTCGAGACTGTTCGGTGGCATTGAACTGCTCGCGCCACTGGCGCAGCGTAGCGGCATAGTGAGTGCCAAAAGTTTCGAGGTGCTGCAGATCCCAGTCACTGCTTCGCCGCACTGCCTTGTGCAGGCTGTCAATCGAAGGCAGGTGGCCGCCCGGGAAGATGTGCTTGCGAATGTAGTCCACGTGCCTGCGGTAGCGTTCATAGCGCGAATCGGGGGAGAGGATGACCTGCAAGCCGAGTATGCCGTGAGGTCGGAGCAGGCGGGCACACTGTTTGAAGTAGTGATTGAGATGCTCGTGTCCGACGGCTTCCAGCATTTCAATGGATGCAATGCGATCAAATTGGCCCCGAATGTCGCGATAGTCCTGCAATCGTATCTCGATTTGTGCTTCAAGGCCATGCTCACGGATCTGTTCCAGCACATAAGCATGCTGACGCTCAGACAGGGTAAGCGTGGTAACCCGGCAACCGTAGTGGCGTGCGGCATGCAATGCAAAACCTCCCCAGCCCGAACCGATTTCCAGCAAATGGTGTTCGGACTTCAGGTTGAGCTTGCGGCAAAGGCGGTCGTATTTTTCTTCCTGTGCATGCTGCAGGGATTGTTCGGGATCTGTGAAATAGGCAGAGGAGTAGGTCATGCTGGGGTCGAGGAATAGTTGGTAGAATGCATTGCCCAGATCGTAGTGAGCGTGAATGTTCCTGCGGCTCTGTGAACGGGTATTGCTGCGAAAGCGATGCAGGAGTTGATCCGCTGCCAGCGCAAGCTTGCGGGCAAGGGAGAGCAGGGGCTGCGATGCTGGGTTTTGAAAATAGGGTTCGTTGAGGATCAGGAGCTTCAAGAATCCGCTGAGGTTATCCGTATCCCATTGCCCCGCTATGTAGCTCTCGCCCAGACCAATGTCGGTCTGCAGCACGACACGCTTGAAAAATTCAGAATCGTGTACGGTGACCTGAATCAGGGGTTGTGAGTCCGGTGACCCGATCCGGAAATGGCTGCCATCAGGCAGCTGCAGGGATAGCTGCCCGATCTGCATGCGGCGCAGCGTTTGCAACAAGAGGGATTGACAGGTATGATTCATGGCTTGGATGCGGTTTGCAGCGTTAGGTTTTTAGACGACGAGCTTGTTGCTGCTCGCAGATCTGCGCGGAAGGTAGTGGCGTGTGTGAGTTTGCAGTTCAGGGTGATCGGACTTGGCGCGGACAGGCACCTTTTTCAAGAACAGCAGCAGGGCATGCCAGTGGATCGCTGCAATCACCTGTAGGGTGACTGCAGGAAAGCGCAGGGTCTGCAGCAACAGTTCGCGCGTGCACAACTCCCTTCGTTTTCCGCGCATACCACTTCGGAAGAAGATGCCCTCGGCATCTGATTCGTGGATATGGATGTCCAGTGCATCGTCTGGAAAGCGCAGGTTAAAATGCAGTTGGGTATCGAGGTCGCTGAAGGGTGAAATGTAGAAGTGTTTATCCTGCACGTCCCGCACCCGCTGATGGCGGTGTGACTGCGCATCGATGGAGTAGAGCTTCTGCTCGTTGAAGGTGTTGGCAACCTCGGCCACAATTGCTGCGGGGTCTCCATTTGCGTCGCTGACGAAATAGAAGGTTACCGGATTAAATTGATAGCCGAGTGTGCGCAGATTGGTGAGCATTTGAATGCGACCAATCGGCTGACTGAAGCCCCGGGAGTGCAGAAACGCAGTCACATTCTCCTTCACGGTCGCTTTGCCAAAATCGAGGTGATCTTCGACGCGAAGGGAGTAGAGCGCATAGCGATTTTCCGAGATCAAAGGATTTTGGACCAAACGGTCCCATTCGTCGAGATCGATGCAGAAGGTGAACATGCGGTAGCGGAAAGCATGCACTCTGGGGCGACGGCGGTCGTGATAGATGTCACAGAGATAGAGGCAGGACTTCATGGTGATTTCCCATGCGTTCTTTGAGTTCATTCACGACCCTGAGTCCGGAAACATGTGCGTCTTCATGAAATCCGTAGCGAAAATAGCTGCCGCAGTACAAAATGCGGCTGTTGCGGTTGAGTGCGGGAAGATCCCGCTGTGCCTGCATGGCATCCGAAGTGAAACTTGGATGATGGTAGGTTTGACTCCAGTGTATCTTACCTGGATCAATGTTCCCTTGATAATCAATGCTCACGATGAATGGATCGTGAGTGCACAGCGGTTGCAGTTGATTCATCCAGTAATGGGTTGATGCATTGGGATGTCCATTGTCGTTGGTGCCATCGATGCGATAGTTCCAACTTGCCCATGCTCTTCGGAGGGGTGGGAGCACTGAGGTGTCAGAGTGCAGAACTGCGGTGTTACGCGTGTAGGTGAATTGGGAAAGCAGGCTGCTTTCAAGCTCGGTAGGATTGTGGAGCAGAGCGAGGGCTTCATCCGCGTGGGTTGCGATGACCACAATGTCAAAGTGTTGTTCGATTCCATCATCGTGCAGCAGGCTGACCGTTTGATTGCCATTGCGGCGCACACCCGTGATCCCTGCATTGACAATGGGTGGGCGGACTAGTGTTGCGAGCATGCGGTCCCGATACTGACGGCTACCGCCGCGAAGGGTTTTCCACTGAAACTGCTGTCCCACTCCAAGCAGACCGTGGTTGGCCATGAAACGGAACAGGGACTTGGCGGGGTATTCCTCGATCAGCGTGTTGTGAGTCGACCAGATCGCAGAGGCCATGGGGTAGACGAATTGGGAAGCCACGTTCTGCGGGGTACGATGCAGGTTGAAAAACTCCCGAATGGTGAGGTTGTCCGGTGCCGTTTCTCCCATGGCGAGGAAAGCGTTCGCATCTTTGAAAAAGGTCAGGATGCCCCGGATCATGTTCCAGTGTGATACTGAGAGCAGGCGACTGCGCTGAGCAAAAAATCCATTGAAGCCCGAAGCCGAGTAGCATGCCTTGGTGCGGGAGTCATGCACGCCGAAGGACATATCGGTTGGGTAGGGGTCTACTCCAAGTTCATCAAAGAGTCGGTTGAGGTTGGGGTAGGTGATGTCGTTGTAAACCATGAAACCGGTGTCGACAGGGATGCTGCGACCCGTTTGGTCCCGTACATCGACCGTGTTGGTATGGCCACCGGGAGTCGGGTTCTTCTCAAACAGAGTGATGTCGTAGTGATCCCTGAGATAATAGGCGACGGTCATGCCTGCGATACCACTGCCGACGACTGCGATGCGTTTATTCATATTTTAGGAATGCATGGAAAAGTTATTTCTAAACTTATGCAAAATATGAACAAATCAAGCTAAAGTTGAAAAAATCTGATAAATTGAAGGTAGTTACGGAGTTTTGTTTAATTAAGTCTAGATTTATGGAGTTGCCTTTTAGGTAAAACGACCGAACGGTTTGAGCGATGGCTATGGATGATATTCGCGAAAAAGCGTGGATTGGAGATGCGGTGCTTGCCCTGTGGGCGAGGGGCAGAATCCTGCAGCAACCAGACATTCGTCCCGAGGACCGAACAGAGGTTTTTGTCGCGATGACCTCCAATCGTTTTCTGGCGGCTTTGGGAGATCCCACGCGCATGGAAGCGCGCATTGGGGAGGTTTATGAACAGGAGGGTTTGCACGCCGCCTTTGCCTGGATGGATGCCAATCTGTTTCCCGTCTTTCAACGCCAGTGGAATAACCTGCGCAAACGTCATCCGGGGTCCCGGCGCTAAGCCAGCAATCCCGCATGCCTTTTGAAGCTGAGGGGCAATATGCCTGCACAGGGTGCGGTGCGTGATGCACTGAGGGTGGAAGCTTACAGCTCCCGATGACTGCTTGGGGCATTCAGCGTTGGAAACTGCCTTTCCTACACGCTGAATCCTTCGCGCGTGAGCGGAAGCTTGCGGATGCGTTTGCCTGTGGCTTGAAAAATGGCGTTGCAGACTGCCGGCCCGAGCGGGGGAAGCGCGGGTTCGCCGAGTCCGGTTGCGGGAAAATCGCTCTCGATCATGTGAACTTCGATCTGCGGTTGTTCGCCGATGCGCAGAAGGGAGTAGTCGTGAAAGTTGCTTTGATCCACAACTCCGTTGCTGAACGTTACGGACTGTCCAAGGATGGCACTGTAACCGTCGACAATCGATCCTTCGATCTGGTTTTCCGCTCCTGATTTGTTCAGGATGGTGCCGACATCGCCCGCAACGACCACGCGATGCAGTTTGAGTGTTCGTCCTTCACTGACGCTGACCTCGGCGACTTCCGCAAAATGACCTTTGTGGCTGAGATAAAAGGCGATGCCGCGCCCGTGTCCTTCCGGCAGCGGTTCTCCCCAGTTGCCTTTTTCCGCAGCGAGGCGGAGCACTGCCTTTGCACGGCCCGTGTGCAGGGCATCAAGGTTGCCTTCATCGAGCCATCGGTCTTCTCCCATGAGTTCGAGCAGAAATTCCAGGTGATCTCGTCCGGCAGCAGTGGAAAGTTCATGCAGGAACCCCTGGATGACCCACGCGAGGGTGCAGGAACCGGGTGCTCGCCACCAGCCACACGGGATGCGCAGGTCATAGCGTGTCTCCTGCAGTTCCACATTGGGCAGTACGGGGTAGGGGAAAAGGTATGCCCCCATTCCACCGCCGCGCACGGTCTGGTCGGGTTGTCCGTGTGGGTGAAAGGTGATGAAATGTCCCTTCCAGCCGCTGAGTTTGCCCTGCTTGCTGAGAGTGCCTTCCACCTTGTGGAATCCTCCGACGCGATAAAAATCGTGAGCCATATCCTGCTCGCGCGTCCAGATCAGCTTAACCGGGTATGGAACACGCTCTGCAATGGCGGCGACTTCACAGACGACATCATTGATCAATTTTCGACCAAATCCACCTCCGATGCGCAGTTGATGGACCTTTACCTGGGATGATTCAATCTCCGTGACAGTGGCCACCTCACCGGGGATGCTCTGGGGGGTCTGTGAGGGCGCCCAGATTTCCATGATGCCGTCGTGGTAGTGGGCCAGGCAGTTCATGGGTTCGAGGCAAGCATGGGCCGCAAACTCATAGCTGTATTCGCTGACGATGTGTTGGTGCGCGTCAGCTTGTGCCGCAGAAAAATCCCCGGAGCTGTGTGTGATGCTGCCTCCCTTTTGAAAATCCTCCTGCGCGCGATCCACAAACTCCGACCAAGTATCGTTGCAGGCCTGGGAGCGATCCCATTTCACCTGCAGTTGATTAGCCGCGCTCATGACTGCCCATGAGGATTCGCCAATGATGGCCACCCCTGAGAGCAGTTGATGATCTGCACCTTTTGCAGAGAGGATGAAGGCGTCTTCGATGCCCCTTGCGGCCCGGATGGCATCCAGGTTGGCATCGATGGCGATGCCTCCGGTGGCAGGGCACTTGACATACATGGCATAGCGCATGTCGGGCAGTTGTTGATCATAGCCGAACAGCGGTTGGCCTGTCACGATGGCGTGGTTGTCCACTCCGGGTTTCCATTTCCCCAGGATCTGATAATCCTTGCGGTCCTTGAAACTGACATTCTCGGGAACGGGCTGTTTTCCGGCGTCGAGGCAGATCTCCGCATAGCTGAGTCGTTCGTTGGTATGGGGATGCAGCACCTCTGCTCTTGAGGTTTTGCATGCTTCGGGATCAACCTGCCAACGCTCTGCAGCTGCAGCAACCAGCATTGCACGCGCTGTTGCACCCGCCTTGCGCAGGCGGTCAAAGTGGATGGGGGTTCCCATGGAGCCACCCGCAAATTGGGGACCATAGCGTTCAAAGTCGATTTCGGATTGAACGACGGTTACTGCATCCCAATCCACATCAAGCTCTTCCGCTACCACCATCGGAAACGCAGTTTTGACGCCCTGGCCGATTTCTGGTGTGACTGCCACAATTACGATGCTGCCGTCCGGACTGAGGGTCAGGTAGCCATTGGGTGCAAAATGAGGGGAATCCGGAGCAGCACCCGCGACCTCGTCTGCCTGCTCCGTTGCACCCGAGCGCTGTGGCACCAGTGTGCCAAATGCGAGTAAGAGTCCGCTGGTTGCTAGGCCGGACAGTTTGAGAAAACGGCGACGGTCCAGGCTCAGGTTGACGATGACAAGCTCGCCGGATTGGGCGGATGCCACAACTTCGGGCAAGTCAATGCCCGGACGAAATGAAATGGAAGGGTTATTCATGATGCGCTCACTCCTTTCTCCGCAGCCTTGTGAATGGCTTTTCGAATGCGCGGATAGGTACCGCAGCGGCAGAGATTGCCCGCCATGGCAGAATCGATGGCGTCGTCGTCTGGATCGGGGTTGCTGCGCAGCAGCGCTGTAGCGGTCATGATCTGGCCGGATTGGCAGTACCCGCACTGGGGAACGTCTTCTTCGATCCAGGCTTGCTGGAGCGCGGTGAGTTCGCCTTCAGGGCTGGCGAGACCTTCGATGGTGGTGATGGATTGGCCCTGAAGCGCAGCGATGGGCAGTTGGCACGAGCGCATGGCGATGCCATTGAGCATGATGGTGCACGCACCGCAAAGGCCTCTGCCACATCCATATTTGGTTCCAACGAGTCCGAGTTCATCCCGGAGAATCCATAGAAGGGGTGTTGTGCTGTCGGAAACTTCGACCCGCTGGGCCTGCCCGTTGACGGTGAGATTGATTGTGGCCATGGTTTCGATTACAGGGGTTGGTGCAATATGGACCTTATGAGAAGGTAACTTCAGTATAACCTGTGTTCAAATGGTGTGAAAGAAAATCGGAAAAGATGAAGCGTCCGCCAAAGCCATGAATGGATGAATGGGGAGCAGGGCGTATCTTCATTCTGTTCAAATCCTGCGTGAAGGGTTTCGTCTGTTTCATGTCATGCAGCGTTTTGAATTTTGATTTATCCGCCTTTCCATCGTGCACCCAACGCTCCAATCGTTGACAGTACCTCAAGCCCACGCACAATGGTGTTTTCTATGGCTGCAGACAGCGGACTTTCGAGACGTGATTTTTTCAAGCGATTCCTGGGAGGAGGGGGTGCCACTACCTCTGATGTTCGACATCCACAGCATTTGGACGAAGTGCCCAAAGATGCGGTTGCACAGGACCTTGTCGCGGTGATTCAGGCAAAATACTGTTTGGCCTATGAGGAGATTCCCTGCACGGATTGTCACGATCATTGTCCGGAACCCAATGTCATTGTGATGGAGCAAGGAGTGCCGCGCATTCAGGTGGAGCGGTGCACAGGCTGCCGCATTTGCCAGGATGTCTGCCCCTCTTCGGCTGAGGCCATACTGATGGTCAAGCGTTTCCAGGGATCATCTGGCGTCTGGTGAGCCGATGGCTTAGTAGGCATTTTTGCTCGCACCGATGGTTTTGAGCATGATGTAGAGGTCAAACCACACTGACCATTTTTCCATGTATTCGATATCAAATGCAATGCGAGTCCGCAAATCGGTGTCGCCGCGCCAACCGTTGATGGCTGCCCAGCCTGTCAGACCGGGTTTGACGGAGTGGCGCAGGTTGTAGTTGTCGATGTCGTATTTGAAATTTCGGATCAATTCGGGGCGCTCCGGACGAGGACCTACCAGGCTCATGTCTCCCTTCAGTACGTTCCAGAACTGGGGCAGTTCGTCGATGTTTTTCTCCCGCATGAATTCTCCGATTTTCAATCGACGCGGGTCATTTTCCTTAGCCCATTGAGCGCCGCCGCTACGTTCTGCGTCCATGCGCATGCTTCGGATTTTGATGATTTTGAAAGGCTTGCCATTGCGACCCGTGCGGATTTGGCGGTAGAAAACGGGTCCTGGGGACTCACGCTTCACCCTCCAGCAGAAGTATGCGATGATAGGTGCAAAAAGCATCAATCCGACAATGCCACCGACCACATCAACAGCACGTTTCACTATCGCATTGAAAGGATGACTGAGCGGGAGATTGTGTCCGCTCATGATGGGGATTCCTCCTACCGAATCAAATTCCAGGTGTGAGAGCAGCACTTGATAAAATGAGGGGATGACCATGAACTCGGTCATCTCGCGCATGCAAAGATGCTGCAGGTCGATGATTTGTTCGGGACTCAGGTTGAAGTCAACGAGCAATACGGCGTCGAAACGCCGCGTTGACAACAGTTCCGAGAGGTGGGCATAGTCTCCCTCAACCACCACTTCATTGGGAGGTTGCTGTTCGAAGTTGCCTTTGATGGTGGTGACGACGGAGTAAATACTGATGGGATGGCGCGGATCCTGATAGATTTTCTCGTAGAGGTCCTGCGCTGTTTCGTTCCATCCAACCGCAAGGATGCGTTTTTTGAAATACCCGGCAAATGTAGAAGAAATCAACACCTTGGCGTAGGTCCAGCGCCAGAGAATGAGTAGTGCACTCAGTGAGAACATGGCCAGGATGACATACCCGCGTGAGATTTCGGGATCGACCTTGAGCATCAGTGAAATCGAGAGGTAACCGATGCCCCAATAGGTCACGATGCGCAGAATGCAGACCAGGTTTTTGCGAAAGCGCATGAGATTGCGCGGCAGGTAGAGGTCGAGATTTGCGGCCATGACCAGCAGTACAGAGGTGCCAAGCAGAAACTGGGGGCTGTAGGTTTTGAGCTGGGCAAGCAGGTCATCCGTTTCTCGATCCTGCAGGATGATGTACCGAGCATACCATGCAATGACCAGTGCCATGCACACAAACAGGAGGTCTCCGAGCAATGCGATCAGACTGAAGCGGAGCAGTGCTCGTTCGCGGATTTCCTTGCGCTCGGCTGAATTGGCTTCGAGTCGCTCAAGATCCAGTGGGATCGGAAAAACCGGAGGACGATTTGTGGGAGACATGACTTCAGATGGTGAGCGCATGACTATGGTTGCCTGTCCTCATGGGTTTCGTGAGTCGCTTCCGTGTGTGTCGTACACTGGCGTATCGCTCAGAGGACAGATTGAATTGAGTGGTTGGTGGAACTTCTGGTTTGAAGGCGTTTTCTCCTGGGTGTTTTTGTTGGCAGGCCAAGAGTGTTTTTCGATAAGGAACGTGATAGGTATGTCTAGATGTATCCAGTGCACGGGGATTTTCAAATCAAATTTTTAACTTAAATTTCACAAATTACGCTGCTTGATCCTGAAAATCAGCCCTGCTTTCGGAGTGTTCAAGTTTCAATGGATAGCTGTTCATTGCTCTTCGAGGAGAGTTGAGGCTGTGGTGCCGGGGTTTGATGGTTTTGGGGTGGCGTTTGACGCAGGCATGCATTCAATACCTGGCCAATGAGTGATGATACGGGTACATCCGCAAATGGGCTGCGCTGTGTGGAAGTCCGGGTGTTCAGTCGGATTGCAAAAGCATTGCACTACCGGTTTCCCGATTTTCTTACAGATCCTGAAGTGGGCATGCTGGTGAGGGTGCCCCTTGGATCCCGCAATGAACTTGGCATTGTAACGGGATTGGGCCAGCCGAAGGATTTTCCGCTTCACAAGCTCAAGCAGGTGTTGGAGGTGATTTACCCCCACAAGGTGTTCACAGAGGATTTGTTTGAACTCATTCGCTGGATGGCTCGCTACTACGCGGTACCGGAAGCGGTGATCATGGATCGTGTGTTCCCTGGAACGCTTCGCAAGGGTCTGAAGGCAAAGGAGCAAGTGAGCCTGAAGGTGAGCGATACTGGGGCAGTCGAACCGATCGAAGCACTTCGTCGGAAAGCACCCAAACAGGCAGCACTATTGGAGTTTCTCAGGCAGCAATCGCAGGCGATCACCAAGTCGGCGGTTATCCAGGCGATGAACGCCTCTCATGCAACGGTCAAGGCATTGATTGAGAAAGGCTGGATCGAAGAGCAGCGCGAAGTTGACGAGCGCATTGGGTATCGGGACGACCTTGCAGAGGGCGATGCCATTCGCACCCTGGATTTCACATTGACCGAAGAGCAGCAGAGTGCGGTTGTCAGTTTGACTGCGGCAATGGATCGTCAGCAGACCCGGCCCATCCTCCTGCATGGGGTGACGGGTTCTGGCAAGACCGAAGTCTACGTGCGGGCGATCCGCCACCTCTTGCAGAGCGACCCGGATGCCAGTGTGCTGTTCCTTGTCCCTGAAGTGGCACTTGCTCCCCAGACGGTTGGTACGCTCCGATCCCGGCTGGAGTCGCAGGGGGTTGAAGTATTGGTGTGGCACAGTCACCTTTCCGAAGGCGAGCGCCGTGACAGCTGGCTGAAGATTGCGCAGCGACAATGCCGGGTGGTGGTAGGCGCCCGTTCTGCGGTGTTCACCCCGCTCTCCAATCTCAAACTGCTCATCATCGATGAGGAGCATGAGCCTGCCTACAAGCAGGAGGAAATCCCACGCTACCATGGCAGGGATCTCGCTGTGGTACGGGCTCGCATCAACAAGGCCTGCTGCATTGTGGGTTCGGCTACTCCATCGCTGGAATCGCTCTACAACGTCAAGGCTGGGAAATACGATGTGGTGCGGCTGACACGACGGGTGGACAATCGCCAGTTGCCCAAGGTTACCCTCGTGGACATGCGCCTGGAGTATCGCAAACAAAAAAAGGAAAGCATCCTCTCGCAAACCCTGGTGGAGGGTCTTCGAGAACGTTTTGAAAAGCGGGAACAGAGTATTTTGTTTCTCAACCGCCGGGGCTATTCGCGTCAGATGATCTGCCCTGAGTGTGGGTGGGTGGCGATGTCGGAAGAGTGTAGTATCCCACTGACCTATCACCGAAGGCAGAATCTATTGAAGTGCCACCTTTCGGGTTATGAACGACCTGCACCGCTTCGCTGTCCCCAGTGCCAGAGTCCCAAGATTCGTGGAGAGGGATTTGGTACGCAAAAACTGGAGGACCTCCTGCGGGCCGTGCTGCCAAAAGCGAGGATCTTTCGGGTGGATGCAGATACCATGCAGAAGAAGAACCTGTTTCGCCACGTGCTTGCCGATTTCCGGACCGGAAAGCTCGATGTGCTGGTGGGAACCCAGATGATCGCAAAGGGGCTTGATTTTCCCAATGTGACGCTTGTGGGAATGATCAACGCAGATCATTCGCTCTACATGGAGGATTTTCGGGCTGCCGAGCGCACCTTTCAACTGCTTGTGCAAGTGTCGGGGCGCGCCGGGAGAGGGGAGCGTGCAGGCGAGGTCATCATTCAGACCTCGACTCCTCACGCATCTCCGATTCAGTTTGCCAGACGTTCGGATTTTGATGGGTTTCTGGAGGAGGAAATCGAACTGCGACGAGAGTTCAATTACCCACCATTTCGTCACCTCATCCGTCACGTCATTCGGGATCGCAGTATCGAAAAACTCGAGTTTTACTGTAAAAAGTGGCGGGAAACTCTGGAATCGGAGAAGATCGCAGACTTGGAAATACGGGGGCCACTACCGGCATCCGTCGAAAAACTTAACGGTGAATATCGCTACCAGCTCTGGTATTTCACGCCGCGTGTCATTGCCACGGTTTCGAGAATTCAGGAGGTTTTGGAGCGCTTTCAATGGGAAAAGACCACGCGCCAGATTTTGGATGTGGATGCGATGAACCTGCTCTGATGTTGTGCACGGTTGTGTTGGGAGTCCAGATGTTCCGAACGATTTAATGCCTTAAATGCCTTACATAAAAGTAAAGGCAACAAAGGATGGGAGTGACGGGTAGCAGCAGATAACCGAACTGCCGGATTTTATGGGAGGATCTTCGGAATTTTCTGGGGATCAGAAAGCGAAAATCGTGGAGGAAGGTGCTGTCGCGAGTGCAACGGGTGCAGATACACATCAATGACATGAATCCGGGAAACGCCAACACAGACAGTACGAAGACCGTCTCGATCAGGTGGATCATAACTGTATAAGGAATTGGATAGGAACTAAAATTATCCTTTTTGTTACACGGAATTTCAAGCGTAAGTTCCAGATTGTTGGTGAAATAAAGTGTGGTTCATGCAACGATTTGGAAACGACCTCATTTCGGTATTGGAATGCAGATTCGATTGTTTAGGGTGATCGCATATCGATTGCTTTAACCCTGTTTTCAGATGTTACGATGAAGGATCATTCCGTTTTTTCGCGCCGCAAATTTTTAAAAGGTATCGCAGCCTCCGGTTTGGGGGCGGGAGCACTTGCTACCCAGCGCAGCCTGGGTATGAGTTCCACTGCTTCGGCAGTGATTAACGGGAAGGTTCGCAATGTGATCCTCATGGTCAGCGATGGCATGAATCACGGTACGCTCAGTGCTGCCAACCACTGGCTCAATCTGAGAGAAAACAGGGAGAGCGAGTGGATGAAGCTCTACCATTCTGGTCTTGCGACACGACGCCTCTGCGAAACCTCCTGTGCGAACAGCCTGGTGACGGATTCGGCGGCGGCGTCCAGTGCATGGGGAATTGGTCAACGGGTGAACATGGGTGCGGTCAACATCACCCCAGATGGAGAGTCACCGGAACCGATAGGAGTTTTGGCAAAAAAGAAAGGTAAGTCGGTGGGCATGGTCACGACGGCGCGCATCACGCACGCAACACCAGCCGGATTTGCAGCCAATGTGGAGCACCGCAGTCAGGAAGATCGTATTGCCGAACAATACCTGGAACGCCGCATGGATGTATTGCTGGGGGGTGGTGATGAACACTTTGCACCGGAACTCAGGTCAGATGGCAAGGATCTCTATGCCGCTTACCAGCAGGAGGGATACGCAGTGGTCAAAACACGTGATGCATTGTTGGGATTCAAGGACGCAGCGGGCACACCGCTGTTGGGCGTGTTTTCGAAAGATCATCTGCCCTATTGCCTTGACCGGATGTATCAGCGTCAGTTCCGGGAGGTGCCCTCATTGGAAACATTGACTGAGGTGGCCTTGAACCGCCTCTCGACAAATCCCGAAGGGTTTCTGCTTCAGATCGAAGCCGGGCGGGTGGATCATGCCGGGCATGCTAATGATCCCGCTTCGATCCTGCACGAACAGCTCGAATTTGACCGCACTATCGCCATCGTTCGTGCCTTTGCAGAGGGTAGGGATGATACGCTGGTTGTGGTGACAACAGATCATGGCACAGGTGGATTCATGCTCTGCGGTGCGGATGATGGCTATCATCATGCGCAGCCTCGTTTTGAGGGATTGTTCCGGTGCATTGGTTCACATGAGCAACTGCACCGTGAGGTTTCGGATCTGCAGGATAGCGATCTATTGCTGGCTGCGATTGAGCGCAACTATGGCATACTGCTCGACTCAACGGAGCGGGAGTCTGTCCTTGCAGCTCTGGAGCGGCCGGTAGAAGAAGGTATCTACCATGCGATTCGCAATCTGACCGAGGCTCTCAACCCCATTTTCTTTCGCCGATTTTCGGTGAGTTGGAATTGTGCCAATCATACTGGAGATCTGGTGGAACTTGCCATGTTCGGCCCCGGATCGAACATGCTTCCCACCTATGCCGAAAATTGGCAGCTGCACGGAGTGATGTGCGAGCTCATGGGGCTTTGAAGACTTGGGGCAACTTTGCCGCATTTTCACCGACGCCAGCTGTTTGCATCCCAGCAGATGCACCTCCCCGTTTTTTCTCGGAAATTGCGGTTGGAATCTTCGGGAGTTCTGCTTATGGATTTGGGTTTCTCTTTGAATTGTAATCCTATGCTTGAAACCTTCATTGATCGAATTTCCGAAGAACTGCAGCTTCCCGCACGCAATGTGATGGCGGTGCTCACCTTGCTGGAAGGGGGTGCAACTGTGCCGTTTATCGCGCGTTACCGGAAGGAGGCGACGGGAGGGCTGGACGAGGTGGCAATCACCTCGATTCGTGACCGATCCACCCAGCTCAAGACCCTGGAAGAGCGTCGGAGTGCCATCCTTAAATCCCTTGAGGAACGGCAGTTGCTCACGGATGATCTGAAGCAGAAGGTGATGGCAGCAGATACGCTTGCCCGGTTGGAGGATGTGTATCTTCCCTACAAGCCCAAGCGCCGCACCAAGGCTACAATTGCACGGGAAAAAGGACTGGAGCCGCTTGCCATCGAAATCGTCGAGAAACAGGAAAGCCAATGGGATGTGGTGGAACGTGCGAGCGCGTTTCTTTCGGATGAGCATGAAGTGGCGAGTGCAGAAGATGCGCTCGCCGGAGCAAGGGACATCATTGCGGAGTGGATCAATGACGATGCGGATGCGCGTGCCGAGTTGCGCGAACTTTACCTCAAGGAATCGACGCTCGAATCACGTGTACTCAAAGGCAAGGAGGAAGAAGGGGCCAAGTTTCGCGATTATTTTGACTGGAAGGAACCTGCGGACAAGGCGCCCTCGCACCGCATTCTTGCGATTCGTCGGGGCGAGAGCGAAGGTTTCCTCTCAATGAGCATCCGCCCGGATGAAGACCGCGCGGTGCACCTGTTGGTGCGCCGGTTTGTGAAAGGGGACACGGCGGCCTCAGAACAGGTGCGACTGGCCGCACAGGATGCATTCAAACGCCTGTTGTCGATTTCGATGGAGACTGCCGCGCGGGTGGAAATGAAAAAGCGTGCCGATACCGAGGCGACGCGCGTCTTTTCGGAGAACCTGCGGGAACTGCTGCTTGCACCTGCACTGGGACAAAAACCAGTGATCGCCATCGACCCTGGCTTTCGGACCGGCTGCAAGCTTGTTACC
>JBEGIR010000054.1 GCA_040224245.1 Puniceicoccaceae bacterium
AGATGATACCCGCATTCAGGCGGCAATCCCCACGATCCAGCATCTCGTGAAGTCGGGTGCCAAGGTGGTGCTTGCGAGCCACCTCGGACGTCCCAAGGGCAAGAAGAACCCTGAGTTCAGCCTGGCACCGGTTGCCAAGGCACTCTCGGCGGCGCTTGATATTCCGGTTCAGTTCCTCTCCGACTGTGTAGGTCCTGAGGTGGAGGCAGCCAAGGCCGGCTTGAGTGAAGGAGCAGTGCTGCTGCTTGAGAACGTGCGTTTCTACGAGGGCGAAGAAAAGAACGATCCGGATTTGGCAAAACAGTTTGCCAAGGGCATAGATTTGTTTGTGAACGATGCCTTTGGAACGGCTCATCGCGCACATGCTTCAACTGCTGGTATTGCGGACTTTGTTTCCGAAAAGGTCGCGGGTTTTCTCATTGAAAAGGAGCTGGAATATCTTGGTGACAAAACGGCCAACCCCGAAAAACCGTTCACTGTCATTCTGGGCGGTGCAAAGGTATCGGACAAGATCACGGTGATCGATGCACTTCTGGAAAAGTGTGACACCATGATCATTGGTGGTGCGATGGCCTACACCTTTGCGAGAGCCAAGGGTATCGCTACCGGAAGCAGTCTCTGCGAGACTGATAAGGTGGATACTGCCAGGCAGGCATTGGAAAAGGCGGAAAAGCTGGGTGTGAAGCTGTTATTGCCTATCGATGATCTTTGTGCAGACCGCATTGATTTTGCTGCTAAAACATTGGGTGCAACCCAGGTGTTCGAAGGTGGAATCGCTGACGGTTGGTCCGGAGTTGACATTGGACCGAAGACGACTGCGCTGTTCAAGGATGTCGTCGCAAAGTCGAAAACCGTGCTGTGGAATGGTCCAATGGGAATCTTTGAAATCAAGGACTCCTCCAAGGGTACGTTTGCTGTGGCACAGGCAGTTGCTGAGTCGGATGCCATTTCAATCATAGGTGGAGGAGACTCGGTAAAGGCTGTCAAAAAGAGTGGCTACTCGGATCGTGTGACTTTCATGAGCACGGGTGGAGGCGCAAGCCTTGAATTCCTTGAAGGCAAGACTTTGCCTGGAGTTGCCGTTCTGGATCGTGCCTGATGCCGAATCATTGAATTCAAAATTCTATACACCATGAGAAAATATCTGATCGCAGGAAACTGGAAGATGAACAAGAACGCTGCCGAATCGGTTGCGTTGATTGAGGAGATTGTGCAGGCAGTCGGAACTGAAACGTCGGTTTCTGTTGTCGTTTGCCCACCGTTTACCTCGCTGGATTGCGCTTCCAAGGCGGTTTCCAACGCCAATGTGGGTGTCGGCGCCCAAAACATGTATTTTGAAAGTTCAGGTGCCTATACGGGTGAAATCTCTGCTGAAATGTTGCGCCATCTTCGCGTGGACTGGGTGATCCTTGGACACAGCGAACGTCGTGCGATTTTTGGAGAAGACGATGCCCTGATCAACCGCAAGGTAAAGGCAGCCCTGGCCAACAGTCTCAAGCCCATCCTCTGTGTGGGTGAAACCATTGAGGAACGGGAAGCAGGAAACACGCTGAAAGTTGTGGAAACCCAGTTGACCGAAGGCTTGAAGGACATTGATGAAGCAAAAGCGGAAGAGGTGGTCATTGCCTACGAACCCGTTTGGGCCATCGGAACTGGCAAAACGGCAACTCCTGAAATGGCTCAGGAAGTTCACGCCTACATCCGCAAGCTGCTCAATGCTCTCTTTGGAGAGGTAAAGGGCGAGAAGATTCGAATCCTTTATGGGGGTTCGATGAAGCCGGACAATGCCGACGATTTGCTCGTGCAAAAGGATATTGACGGTGGTTTGATTGGTGGAGCGGCCCTTCAGGCAAACTCATTCCTTTCATTGATCGAATCTGCAAAGAAGCTCTCATAACTAGCTTGACAGGAACAGTTTGAAGAAAGGCAGGCGGCGAGTCCGACCTGCCTTTCTCATTGCAATTTTCGGGCACTGTCGTAGGGTAGTGGCATGTTCCCCGTAGGACTGATTCAGGATGTGCGTTTCCTTCACCATGATACGGGTCCGGCACATCCCGAAAACCGTGGGCGCTTGGAGCACCTTCGTTCGTTTTTGGCGAACAAATCGTTAAGTGATTCACTGCTCTCATTAAGCTGCGAAGCCGCCGACCCGAAGGTGCTGAGTCTGGTGCATGATTCGGCTTACATCGAATACATACAGAAGACCAGTGCGAGTGGACCAGCACTGCTCGATGATGGGGATACCCGGGTGAGTTCGGCCTCCTGGGAAGTTGCGCTGCTTGCCGTGGGAGCGTCTATTGAAGCGATAAAACAGGTCCATTCGGGAAGAATTCAACGGGCCTTTGTGGCTTGTCGACCTCCGGGGCATCATGCAATGCGCAATCATGCGATGGGGTTTTGTCTGTTCAATAACATCGCGATTGCCGCACGCTATGCCCAACAGCAGCTTGGGTATGAGCGGATCATGATACTCGACTGGGACGTTCATCATGGCAATGGAACCCAGGATGCGTTTTACAGAGATCCCAGTGTCTTTTTTTGCAGCCTGCATCAATACCCGTTTTATCCGGGAACAGGCTCCGAGCGGGAGCAGGGGGCGGGAGAAGGATTGCATTACACGCTCAACATTCCCTTGCCTGAAGGGTCCGACATGCGGGATTACCGTGAGGCAATGAAAAACCAAGTCTTTCCAGCCGCGGAAGCATTTGAACCCGAGCTGCTGTTGATTTCAGCTGGCTTTGATGCCCATGTAATGGATCCGCTCGGTAACATGCAGTTACACGATGAAGATTTTCGGGAACTGACAGAACTCAGTCTCACGATTGCGAATCGGCATTGTGGGGGAAAAGTGATTTCGATACTGGAAGGCGGATACCACCATGATGCCCTGGCTCGGTCTGTTGTGCAGCATTTGAATGCTTTAGCCCAATCATGAGTCGCTAGGATCCGGAGAATGCCGCAAATCGAAAACTCGTCATCGGCTATACGGAACGATGAGGTGAAAACGGGATAAACTCGAATGTGCCTCAAGTCAACGTAGCAATCATCACCCATGCAATGCCGATGATGGTTGCCACGACCAGTAGCAGTTCGACTTGCAGGGGGGAACGACTCTCGTTCGGATCGGTATAGTGCTTGTTGTTTCGGGTGAGCCAGGAAAGTGGGGACTGCGAAGTGGTGACCAGGCTCTCTGTCATCCATGTGATACCCCGTTCGCACGCTGCAAAAATGGATTCCACCCAGATAACCAGATGGCGTGCAAGCCATGCACCTGGTTTTCGGTAGAGCCAATCGGTATCAATGGGAAGGTAGGGTTCTCCAGCGAGTTTACCTCTCAGCAGCCAGAACGCAATGAACGTGAAGAGCAGGATTTGCACGCTCTCTGTCAAGTGATAGAGCGTGTAGGGTTTGTAGTCTACAGGGTAGGGCAGGTAATCGTAAAGTAGTCCTGGCACGACCCCAAAGAGGGTGCAGAAGAATGCAGCCATACCCATTGCGATCATCATGTTAACCGGAGTGCGGGTGGGTTTGAGATCACTTTGAGCTTTGCTCCACCATGTGAAATAGGGCAGCTTCAGGCCCGTGTGCAGGAAGGTGCCAACCGATGCCAGGAGCAGGAGCAACATGGCAGTGTCGTAGTGGGCCTTGCCAGCAGCTGCAACGACCATGGATTTGCTGATGAACCCATTAAAAAGAGGAAATCCCGAGATGGAGAAAGCTCCGATCATGTAGAGCCACAACACGATGGGCATCGATTTTGCAATGCCCCCGAGTTCGGTTAATTTGGATTTGCCAGTGGTTTCGATGACCACGCCAGCTCCCATGAAAAGCAGGGATTTGTAGAGGATATGGGAGAATGCGTGGGCACTGGCACCGTTGAGCGCCATCTCTGTGCCGATACCGACCGCTGCGACCATGTACCCGACCTGACTGATGATGTGGTATGCAAGAATACCGCGAATATCATTGGCCAATACGGCATAGACGACACCATAAAGTGCCATGATGACACCGGCATACAGCAGGATTTCCCAACCGGCAAAGAGCTTCATCAGAATGAGCACTGCGGACTTAGTGGTGAAAGCACTGAGAAAAACCGCACCCCCGACGGTGGCCTTGGGGTAAGCATCTGCAAGCCAAGCATGCAGGGGTGGAATCGCAGTGTTGAGCGCCACTCCAGCAAGTATGAGCCACGCTGCCAGCGAGGAAGCCTCGGGAAATGTCTGCAGTTCAATCGATCCGCTTTGGGATACATGAAGAAGGATGCCCAGCATCAGCAAACCCCCACCAAAAAGATGCACCAGCAGATAGCGCATGCCAGCCTGTTCGGACTCACGGGTGCGTCGGGCCCACACAAGGTAGGTGGATGCAACTGCCATGATTTCCCAAAAGACAAAGAGGGTGAAAAAATCACCAGCGAATGTTAGGCCGAGTGCGCCTGCAGCGTAGAGCAGAGCAGCAGACTGATGAGCAGCTTCACTTCGGTGAAATCCATAAACGCCACCAATAAAGGCGATCAGCGCAAAAATGGTTCCGAATAGACGATTCAGACGGGTAAATTCTCCGAGAATCAAATCGTAGCCGAGGAAGTTGTGCTGCAGCACTGATCCCAGTGGAGTCGTCCATACCACCGCAAGTGTGACCAGGGGAAAGAAGAGAAATGCCGGGGAACGCAGGCGCTTCGGCAGCAATGCCATCACGATGGCACCAATCAGCAGCGGGAGAGCTGGCAATAGGGAAATATTACTTGCTGTCATAGTAATCTTCTTTCTTTTGGATGAACAGCTTCCCCATCCATTTTGATGCCAGAATGATCACGATGCACCCGACAAAACCCCAGAGTGCATAGAAAGCTGGGACGTGGTTCCACCAGTGACCCTTTGAAGTTCCTGAGAGGAATCCAAATTCCGCGACAAATGAAGCAACGGCGATCAGGGCGAGTATAACAAGTTGGTAGGTTTTCAAATCAACTTCCTCCAATGACGCTTAGGGTTACTTGAGTGGCGAGTTCAAAGAACTGGAATACCAGATTGGGAAACAGTCCAAAAACGAGGGACAACACTGCGGTAGAAACCAGCGGAATGACCATCGCGGGGCGTGCCTCAGTATACTGTTCGAGTCCACTGCCTTCCTTGAAAAAGGCCCTGTAGAGGATGGGAAAAAAATACCCGGCATTGAGCAACCCACTCAACACCAACACCAGCAGGGCAAATGGCAGTCCTGCTTCGAGTGTTCCGACTCCAAGAAACCACTTGCTCAAAAAGCCATTGACCAGTGGTACCCCGCAAAGTCCCAGTGACCCGACCGTGAAGGCGCCCATGGTCCATGGCATCACCTTACCAATTCCGTCAAGCTGACTGATGTGGGTGCGGTGCAAATTCACATAGATCGCTCCTGCACAGAAGAAGAGTGTTATCTTCATTGTGGCATGAGTGGCGATGTGGAACAGACCACCAGTCCACCCGGATGGGGTGAGCAGTGCCACTCCGAGTACGATGTAGGAGAGATGACCTACGGTCGAATAGGCGAGGCGTTTTTTGAGGTTGTCCTGGCGAAAGGCAAGCAGGGATGCCAGCAAGATTGTGGTCAGCGCAATCCATACGAGCAAATCATTCAGCGCAAAATGGTGCAGTGTCTCCGGACCAAAAATGAAGCCCGTAACGCGTGCGAGCGCAAAAACCCCAGACTTCACAACGGCAACCGCGTGCAGCAGTGCGCTGACAGGGGTGGGGGCTGCCATGGCAGCGGGCAGCCAGCTGTGCAGAGGCATGATACCCGCTTTGACTCCAACTCCTGCGACAAACACAATAAACAGAGTCAAGGCAGCATGTGGATTGAGCATGCCGTGTTCCAGAATTCCACCTGCTTCAAAGTTGAGGGTTCCGGTGAGGTGATAGACGACACCAGCACCGATGATGAGGAGTAGTCCTGCGGTGAGCGTATAAGCGAGATATTTGCGACCTGCCGCGATCGCTTCCTTGTTTTCCTTGTGGATCACCAGAGGATAGGTTGCGAGGGTGAGGATTTCGTAGAAAATGATGAAAGTCAGTAAGTTGGCGGAAAAGGCGATTCCGATGGTGGCCGAAAGGCACACCGCAAAACTTGCAAAGTAACGCGTTTGCTGGCCTTCGCCATTGCCGCGCATGTAACCGATCGAATAAAAAGATGTGGGAATCCACAGTCCCGAGGCGATCAGCGCGAAGAACACTCCAAAGGGATCAGCCTTGAGTTCGAGCGCGATGCCGGGGGCAATTTCGAGCAGAGTAATGGCTGCACTCTGCCCCTGCAAAGCTCCGGGAAGCAGTGAGCAGACCAGTGCAAATTTCAGGATAGCCGCCAGTATCGTCCAGAACTCCCGGAGGTTGGGGTGACGGCCACTCATCAGAATGAGGGGAACGACCACCAGAGAAACCAGCATGGCAAAAAGGGGAGTAGTTGAAACGTAGGTATCCATGAGTGCCAAAGCGCGAAATTAGAAGAGGTTTGGAATCACTTGTTCCAGAGCCGAAACGATCCATACGTTAAAGATTCCCAATGCCACGATGGCGATGGCCAGCACCATGGTCGGCAGTGTCATCCGAAGTTCTGCCTCATGGGGTTCTGTTGTGGATTCGTCAGTTTCCGCAGCATCATCTGCTGCATCAGGTGAGCGCAGGTAAACTTTTTCAAGGATGCGGAAGAAGTAGACGGCGTTGAGCAGACTGCTGACAACAATCACACCCGCATACACCCACAGCTTGCTTTCCACGATCACCAACACCAGATACCACTTACTGAAAAATCCGGCAAATGGCGGAAGTCCAATCATGGAAAGTGCCGCGATGGTAAAGGCGGCCATTGTCAGAGGAAACTGTCGTTTGTAACGGGCGTTAAATTTGCGGATGTCAGTATGGCCGACGGTTGCTTTTAGGTTGGCGGCTACGAGGAAGAGGCAAACCTTCATGAATGCATGGTTGATCACGTGCAGTACTGCACCAATGAAACAAAGCGGGTTTGCCAATCCAATTCCCAGACCGATGTAGCCGATTTGGCCAGCACTGCTGTAGGCGAGCATGCGTTTGAGGTCGTTTTGCGCAATTGCCATCACAGATCCAAAAATGATTCCGATTGCAGAGAGTACGGCAATGCAGGCACCCACAGGAATCTGGCCAGTGATGAAATCCACTCCAAAAACAAAGAGCAGAACTCGAATGAGAATGTAAGCACTCACTTTGGTGCCCAAACCTGCCAGCAATGCTGAGGAAGTGGAAGGTGCCTGCGAGTAGGAGTCTGGCATCCATCCGTGCATGGGGAAGATTGCCATTTTGATCAGAATGCCCACCGTGATGAGCAGCATGCCGACCCGAACGGCGGGGTTCTCGCGAACCAGTGGTTCGAGTTGCTGCATGTCCTGCATGTTCAGCGTACCCGTCACAAAGTAGAGGTAACCCACTCCTAGCAGGATGAGCGACGCACCAATGGTTCCCAGGATGAGGTAGCGAAATGCGGCAAATGGAGCCTTACGACCACCGGACGCAATCAGTCCATACATGGACAGGGATGAAATTTCGATGAAGACGAAGAGATTGAACAGATCTCCGGTGATGATGATCCCGTTAAAGCCCGCCAGCAGTACGAGGATGACGGCGTAGTAGGTCATGCTTCGCCCGGAAAGTTCGTGTTGAACAGGAGTCCAGGAGTGTAACAGTACGACCGCAGCGACGATATTCACGACTGCACTGAAGAAGGCTGCTAGAATATCCCACACATAGGGGATGCCAATCTGGGCTTCCCATCCGCCAAAACTATAGTGAATGGTGCCGTGGGATACCACGTGAATGAATCCATAAATGGATAACACTGCCATCAACAGCGCGGTAACGACAGCAATCCCATATGCGCTGCGTTTGTGAAACAGGTTTGCGAGCGGAATTAAAAAAGCTGCCACCAGATAGGAAACCGGAAGCAGTACTGGAAGGTGTTCGGTGATCATTTCAGCTGCTCCAGAATCTCGTTTTCTTCAAGGGTCTTATGTTCGCGATAGATCATCGAAAGCAGGGCGAAACCCACTCCCAGAGTGGCCACTCCTACCACGATGGCGGTGAGCATCAGGGTGTGTGGGAGTGGATTCAGATAGTTCATCAGCTGATCGGTTGAAATGGATTTGGTCGCAACGGGAACAGTGGCGGATTTGTTGACGGCACCCGCAACGTAGAAGAGCACAATCGAGGTCTGGAAAATGGACATGCCGATCAATTTCTTGAGCAGATTGCGTTTGAAAAGCATGCCGTAGATCCCAATGCACATGAGAACAATGGTAAACCAGTAGTCCAAGTGTCCGTGTATGAATTCAGCCATGGTCTGCCTCCACAAGGTTGTCATAGATGCTTACCAGAACTGCCATCACGGCAATTCCGACTCCTATTTCGACGCCAAGAATTCCCAGTGAGCGAGCGTCAGCGGGATCCATGCCGGGCAATGCCAGATAGCTGTAGTCCAGAAATGGTCCTCCAAAAAACAGGGGCAGTAGTCCGATGCCGACATAGATGAGCACGCCAAGGGAAGCCATGGGAATGCACCAATTTCGGGGGAACTGCATCTGCTGAACCGGATCATTATTGACGATACGGACAAGCAGAATCGCAGCAGCCATCAACGCTCCACCCTGGAATCCGCCACCCGGACTGTAGTGTCCGTGAAACACCACATACATGCCAAAAAGCATGATGTACGGCGGGATGACCCGACTCATCAGAAGAAGGATTGGACTGGTACTGGCTTTATGCATGGTCTTCGGGTTTGCGCAGGAGCAGGAAGCAGACGAGTCCGGCAACCGCAATGACAATCACTTCACCCATGGTATCGTATGCCCGGTAATCTGCCAGGACAGCGGTGACAATATTCGGGGTGTGCGTATCGCGGTAGGCGTATTTGATGTAGTATTGTGCGGCGACCGGAGTTCCCGCTGGCGTTTCATATTGATGAGCTGGTGCCTCGGGATCCCCCTGAGCGGGCATGCCGGTCGAGCCATAGATCAGCAGAGCCACCAATGCAAACAGTGCTATTGCGCTTAGGACTTTCATGGTTTGGATTTACGAGTGGTTTTGCCCAACAACACGAGGTAGAGTACTCCGGTAACGCCAGCCCCAACCGTAGCTTCCGTGAAGCCGACGTCGATCGCTCCCTGAACGGTAAAAAGGATGGCGCACATGAAGCTGAAAACCGTGAGCGAAACGACAGCAGTGAGAAGATTGCGGACCTCAAGGGCCAGCAGTGCGGCAATGATCAGAAAAAGATAGATAAGCCATTCCAATTCGAAACTCATTTTGTAGATTTCCTTTCGTTTTTGACAGGCGTATTCCAGGGTTTCAATCCGCTGCGCAGTGCAGCTCGGGAAAGCGCATGCGAACCGACTGGGTTTGTGATCGCCATCAGCAGAAAAATAGTAAGCAACTTGAGTGCCATGAGGCTCAATCCTGCCTTTAGGATCATACCCGATGTCATGAGAATGATGCCCAGGGTATCACTCATACTCACTGCGTGCAGACGACGATAGAAATCGGGCATTTTGATGATGCCAACACTTCCCAGGGTAAGAAAAAATGCGCCGACCCCGAGCAGGGCCATGGAAAGGTATTCGATCAGGATACTCATTCTGTGTTCCTCCGCTGTTTGTTGCGCGCAAAATAGTGTGCAACCATGATCGAACCAATGAAGTTGAGAATGGCGTAGGCGATGGAAATATCGATGAACATGTCCAGCCGATCAAAGACCATGCCAATGAGCAGAATGAATACGACTGTTTTGGTACCAATTCCTCCCACACCCAGCAAACGGTCAAAGACGGTAGGTCCGACCAATGTACGATAAAGCGGGATGAAGATGATCAGCGCCATCCATACCGAGAGAAATATCAAGAATAGATCCATGATTTGCGATGATCATCAACGGAGATTACAGTTGTTTCTTCAATGACTTGCTCGGGTTTTATTCCATAGAGCCGTGCCACGGCGTGGGCAAGTGAATGGTCCATTTCAACGGGGTCATTCGGGTGCATCAACGCGTGAACGACAAAAGTATCTTCGTTGAGGATGTCGAGTGTAACCGTGCCTGGAGTGAGGGTGATTGAATTGGCAAGCAACACCCTTGCACCCATACTGGGTAGGTGGACTTTAAATGTGAACACGACGCTCATGGGCGTCATGGATGGCTTGGCAATGAGGTAGGCTACTTTCAGAGAGCTTTGGATGATGCTCCAAAAAAGAAATGCGAAGTAGGGAATGAGGCGAATCAGGCGTAGGCGGGGACCATTCACATCATCTTTTTCGAACTGCCCGAGACAGAGCAGGCGGTGATGAATCCAGAGTGTCAGTGCGACGGAAATGATCCCCAAAGCGATGTGAAAGGGATCGAACATCCCACTCATGATCAGCCAGAAAGCCATCAGGAGAAGGGCATGAATCGCCAGAACTGGAGCCGAATTATGTCGCATCGCGGCAAACCTTATTTTGACCGGTTCGGGTGTCAAATGAAAACGGAAAATCGTCTTGACCGTGCATTTTCTGGGGAAAATAAACTGTCACGATGTTGTTTTATTAGTTTGTATCTTGTTGGTAGTGAATGTTATGCGGGTTCTAGGTTTTCAAAACTTATCTTGCAGGATTTCTGTTCAGCCGGGTGTCCTTCTGGGATTTCGGCTCCGTTGAATTTGCAAGCGACTTCGGTGCAGTTGGCCGACTTTTGCGATGCATTGTTTGAGAGTGAGAAGCAAGAATTCAAAAAAAGATTCACGGGTCGCAACAAATTTGCAAGGTGGTGTCGTCTGTGTAGTAAGTGAAATGATTAGCCAGCAGGAATCAGCAAGCACTCTCGGTGATCTTGAACGGTGGATGGAGATACACGGTCCAGCCCTGTTTCTGTTTGCCAGGCAGCAAACTGCCAGCTTGGCAGATGCACAAGACGCTTATCAGGATGGCATCATCAAGGTGTTGCGTTCTCAAAAGTTTCGAAAAGGTGGTGAGATACCACCGTTGGGCCGCATGTTTTTGGCGATCAAGCATGCCGCCATCGATTTGCACCGGCAGCGCGAGCGGCGAAAATTTCGTGAGTCTATGTTTGCCAAAGATGCCCAGGATGAAACGCAGCAGGGTTGGTTCCAGTGTGGTATGGAAAAACGCGAACAGCAGCAGCGATTGCACGAAGTGCTGACTTCGTTGCCCGCGTCGCAACAGGAAGTGCTGATTCTTAAAATATGGGGTGAACTCACATTCCGGGATATTGGAGAAATTTTGGGAATTCCACCCGCAACAGCGGCGACCCGGTATCGCACCGGTATCGCGGAAGTCCGGAAGAAGATGGAGGAAAGGGTATGAAGGAAATCAAGGATCTTAACGACGAAGCATTCGAAGAGCGGCTCCGGAGCGAATTTATCCCTCGTTCTGCAGATTGGAAGGTGGAACGCAGGATTCTGGAGTCGGTACTGCTCAAGGATGAACGGGAAGTGAAGCGACAGCGCCTGGCAGGTTATTTGCGCCATGCATGGATCGCATCCATCGGACTTGCGGCAACCTTGGTAGTGACTTTGATCTATTTTGCAGGGGTGGATTCGGGTCCAGTGGAAGAAGTCGACCTACCCATGGTGCAGGCCGGTACCGAAGTCAGCACCGAAGCGGGCAAACCCATCTTGCATTTGCGTTCTCTGGGAGGGAGCAAGCAACTGATTGGTGTGCAGGACAAGGGCTGGGTACAGGCGGATACCGATACGGTCACGCGGGAGTATTCTTACGAGTATATCGACACCGTTGATCTGGTGAACGAGGAGGATGGCAGTGTCATCCGAATGGAAATTCCGCGCCAGGAAATTGTGAACGTCACATATCAAGTTATTTAAAAACAACATCTTATGAAAATATATATCAAATCGATCTCGCTCAGCTTTGCCGTGGCACTGAGTTCAATGCTTCCCGTTCAGTTCATCATCGCTGATGCGTCAACTCCCCGGCCTGAGGTGGATGCGCCGGAACCGCCGGCTCCTCCTGCTCCACCCAGGCGTGCGTTCTTGGGAGTTGTGACGGAAAAAGTACCGGCTTCAACGGTTGCACAGATGGGCTTGACGCCAGGAATCGGCTTAAACGTGGAATCCGTGGTGAAAGGTAGCGCAGCAGATCGTGCTGGAGTGATGGCATACGACATCCTGCTCGAAATGGATGGACAGTGGTTGACGAGTGTTTCCCACTTGTCGACGTTGCTTTCGATGAAAAAACCAGGTGAGACGGCAGCGTTTCGTCTGCTTCGCAAGGGAGAGGAACTCGCGATTCAAGTCGAGTTGGGGTCCAAACCCACTGCTCACCCCCAGAAGTCCTGGGAATGGGAGTTTGAGGAGAAAATGGAAGAACTCGGACGCAGACTCGAATCGATTGCCGAGAATGAAGAGATCATGGAACACGTGCGGGAGCGCATCGACGCAGAGGAGATTGAGCAGAATGTCAGGTCGGCGTTGGAAAAGGCGCGGTATCAGATTCGCCAGTGGGTCAGTGATGATGGCTCGCGCACATCCATTGTGCATACTGGCAATGCCCGAAGTATCGTGAATACAGATGATGGCACGCTGATATTTGAGCGACTTTCAGATGGGAAATCCCGTGTGATTGCGATTAATCGGAAGGATGAAGTCCTGTTCAATGGTGTGATTTCCGATAGTGCAGAGCTGGACGGACTCGAACCATGGGTAGCCCGTGAATATGGGAAACTGCAAAATCACCACATCGAAGTGGAAGTGACGGAAGCCATCACGCTCGATACTTCTGAGAAGGAAAAGTGAACGGACTGCAGGCTGATCACCTGCAGGTTCATACGATCTTCACAAAAATGCGCTTTCCTGCCTGAACTACACGCCCGGCATTGGATGGTTCGAGCATCAATGCAGGATCGGTGACGGGTTCTCCATCCAGTTTGATGCCGCCTTGCTTGATCAGGCGTGCAATCTCTTTTTTGCTGGCAAACTTGCCAGTGGCGGCGAGCAGGTTGACCAGGGTTGCACTGGGGGTTTGCGATAGCTGATTCCAGGAAAACTCGGGCATATCGTCCGGAAGTTTTTTGCGGGAAAAAACGGCTTCAAACTGCTCCAACTGCAGGGATGCTTCCGATTCGCCGTAAAATGTTCCGACCAATTCGCGGGCCAGTGCCTTTTTACAGGCCATCGGGTGTTCGCGTTGCAGCAGTGCAATGTCGTTTTCACTGCGCAGCAACAACAAGCGGTAGTAAGTCCACATGGTGTCGTCGCTGATGGACATGATGCGTCCAAACATTTCCTTGGGGCTGTGGTTGAACGCGATGTAGTTGTCCAGGCTTTTCGACATCTTCTTCACCCCATCGAGACCGACCAACAATGGCATGGTGAGCACGATTTGAGGGGATTGACCGGCTTCCTTCTGGAGCGTACGACCCACCAATACATTGAAGAGCTGATCGGTGCCACCAATTTCGACATCGGCTTCCAGTTCAAGCGAATCAAACCCCTGCACCAGCGGGTAGAGAAATTCGATGATGGAGATCGGGGTTCCGTCCCGATGACGTTTGGAAAAATCATCGCGCTCAAGCATGCGGGCAACCGTCATCTTTCGAGCAAGCGAGAGGCAGTCCAGAAAAGACATTTTGGAAAACCATTCACTGTTGAAAACAACCCGGGTTTTGTCGCGGTCGAGGATGCGGAAGGCCTGCTCAGTGTAGGTTCTGGCGTTGTCGCGGATTTCGGCTTCACTCAACACGGGGCGTGTTTCGGAACGTCCGCTGGGATCTCCGATCTGAGTGGTGAAATCTCCGATTAACAGGATTGCTTCATGCCCCAAATCCTGAAACTGCCGCAATTTGTTGAACACGACCATGTGCCCGAATGTGAGGTCGGGGCGAGTGGGATCAACGCCAAGTTTGATGCGAAGAGGGCGTTTTTCCCCCAGTTTTTGCAGCAACTCTTCCTCGTTGATCAGGGTGTCGACGTTTTGTTTGAGAATGGACAGTTGTTGTTTGGGATCCATGCAGTGACTTGGTTACGCTCCCGCATCATGGGGCTGCCCATGCGTCAAAATCAAGATTCAATACCAGAAAAATGCAAAAAACCTTTTCCAAATCAGATAAGGAGTTATTATTCTATTTTCTCATGTAGTAGGACGATTCATAAGCCTTTGACTCCGATGCTTTTCGGTTGATCTTCAGTCGGATTGAATCACCGTTTACAGCGTAAGCGCGGCCATTGTGCCCGAGTCTGTCTACAACTCTAACCCAGGAAAATCATGGCAATCTCTACAGGAATTCAAGCACCCGACTTCACCCTCAAGACCAAAACTTCGGAAGGGCTTCAAGAGGTAACCCTGTCCGATCAGTTTGGAAAATCGGCCACGGTTTTGCTCTTTTTTCCGTTTGCATTTACGGGTGTGTGCACTGAGGAAATGTGTTCGGTGCGGGACTCCCTTGCGAGTTATCAGGCACTGGATGCACAGGTGTATGGCATCAGCGTGGACAGTCCGTTTACCCTTGAGGTGATGGCTCAGAAGGATGGTATCAACTTTCCGCTGCTGAGTGATTTCAACAAGGAAGCTGCATCTGCCTATGATGTGCTTTATGAAGATTTCATTGGTTTCAAGGGAGTGTGCAAGCGCTCGGCATTTGTGATTAACAAGCAGGGTAAGATTGTGTATGCTTCCAGCTCAGACGATCCGAAGCAGCTTCCCGACTTTGACGCTATTTTGGCTTCCCTGAAATCTGCCTGACGCTGTGCCAGAGTTGCACCCGTCTGTTCCAATCCGTTCCATTACTCCCTGTTTATCGAAATGAGTCAGTTACCGAATCCCTTCCAAACCTTGAGCGAACTCAAGTCGCCTGGCGGTCAGTCGCTGGGGCACTACTATTCCCTTCCTGCCCTGGAATCGCAGGGGGTAGGACCCGTCTCCCGGCTGCCAGTGAGCATCCGGGTTGTTCTGGAGTCGGTACTGCGTAATTGTGACGGCAAGCGCATCGATCAGGAGGCGGTGCGCCTGCTTGCAAACTGGAACGCGAGCAGTCCCGCCAAAAAGGAAATTCCATTTGTGGTTTCACGCATTGTGCTGCAGGACTTCACCGGAGTTCCCCTGTTGGTTGATCTTGCCGCGATGCGGGATGCGATGAAGGATCAGGGCAAGGATCCGAGCAAGATTGAGCCGCTGGTTCCGGTGGATCTTGTCGTGGATCACTCGGTGCAGGTGGACCGCGCGGGTACGGCTGGGGCATTCCTGGCAAATCTGCAGTTTGAATTTTCCCGCAACCGGGAGCGTTACGAGTTTCTGAAATGGGGACAGCAGGCTTTTGAGACGTTCAGTGTTTTACCGCCGTCGATGGGCATCATTCACCAGGTGAATTTGGAATATCTCGCCCGTGTGGTGTTTGAGAAAGAGGTTGATGGGCAGGCGGTGTTGTATCCGGACACGCTCGTGGGAACGGATTCCCACACGACGATGATCAACGGGCTTGGTGTTGTCGGTTGGGGTGTGGGTGGCATCGAAGCAGAAGCAGGCATGTTGGGGCAGCCCGTGTATTTCCTAACGCCCGAGGTGATTGCCGTAAACCTTGAAGGAGCTTTGAAAGAGGGTGTCACTGCGACCGATCTGACACTGCGCATCACGCAAATGCTGCGGGAGGAGAAAGTCGTCGGCAAATTCATTGAGTTCATTGGTGAGGGAACTGAAAAACTCTCACTGGCAGATCGGGCAACCATTGCGAACATGGCACCCGAATATGGAGCGACCATGGGGTATTTCCCTGTGGATGAGCAGACACTCGACTACTTGCGCATCACTGGGCGAAGCGAACAGCAGATCCAGAAGGTGGAGGCATATTTTAAAGCCCAGGGAATGTGGGGAGTGCCTCGCAAGGGACAATTGGAATATACCAAAGTGCTCGACCTCGATCTTTCTACGATTGAACCCTGTGTGGCAGGGCCGAAACGTCCACAGGATCGCATCGAGCTGCCCGACCTCAAATCAACCTTTCAGCGCCTGCTCACTGCGCCGGTTGCCGAGGGTGGCTTTGGAAAGAGCGAATCTGAAGTTAACGAAAAAGCAACCGTGGCATTCGCAGCGGACACATACTACCCGCGGCGGTCTCAGACCAATCCGGAGATCACCAATGGTTCCGTGTTGATTGCATCCATCACGAGCTGTACGAATACGAGCAATCCCAGCGTCATGGTAGCGGCAGGTCTTGTCGCGAAGAAGGCGGTGGAACGGGGTATTCAGTTAGATGATACTGTCAAGGCGAGTTTGGCACCGGGGTCACGGGTCGTGAGTGACTACCTTGAGAGCACGGGTTTGCAGCCCTATCTGGATCAGTTGGGATTCAATCTGGTGGGCTATGGCTGTGCAACCTGCATCGGCAACAGCGGCCCTCTGGATCCTGCGATTGAAAAGGCCATTCAGGAAAAGCAGCTGGTTGCAGCGAGCGTGCTTTCCGGTAACCGGAACTTCGAGGCCCGCGTGCACGGTCAGATCAAGAGCAACTTTCTCATGTCTCCTCCGCTGGTTGTTGCCTTTGCAATCGCGGGTCGAGTGGATATCGACATGGCGACGGAGCCGCTCGCCAATGACAAGGATGGTAATCCGGTCTATTTGAAGGATCTCTGGCCGAGCAATGAGGAAATTGCCTCACTGGTCAGCACGGGTGTGCGTCCGGAGGCCTTTATTGAGCGCTATGCTGCCATCGAGAACCTCAATCAGGAGTGGAATCAGATCGAAAGTTCGGAAGGTGCACTGTATGAGTGGAACGAGGCAAGCACCTACATTCAGAAGCCTCCATTCTTTGATGGGTTCTCCCGAACTGTGGGTCAAATTGAACCTGTGTCCGGCATGCGTCCGCTCGCGATGTTTGCGGATTCGGTCACGACAGACCACATCTCACCAGCGGGTGCCATTCTCGAAGAGGGTCCAGCCGGCCGCTATCTCAAGGAGCGAGGAGTTACCAAGGCACAGTTCAATTCGTTTGGTTCGCGCCGAGGCAACGACCGCATCATGACGCGGGGAACTTTTGCAAATGTTCGCATCAAGAACCCGTTGGCGGGTGGCAAGGAAGGCGGCTATACCAAGGTGTTTCCGGAGGGTGAACTAACCTCGATTTTTGAAGCTGCGGAGATTTACAAGGCGAGAAAAACACCGCTCATCGTATTTGCGGGACAGGACTACGGGATGGGAAGTTCGCGCGACTGGGCGGCAAAGGGAACTGCGCTGCTTGGCGTCAAGGCCGTCGTAGCCCAGAGCTTTGAGCGCATTCACCGCAGTAACCTTATCGGCATGGGTGTATTGCCCCTGCAGTTTCTGGAGGGGGCCTCCTGGCAGAGTTATGGACTGGATGGCAGCGAAACCTTTGACCTTCCGGAACTCAACGATGCGATTCGCCCGGCGCAATCGATGACGCTGGTAGTGAACAAGGCAGATGGAAGCCGCATGGACATCGAACTGTTGCTGCGCATTGATACTGATATGGAGGTGGATTATTTCCGGAACGGTGGAGTACTTCCCTATGTCTTGCGCGAGCTGATGGTATAGCCTCAGTTTCTCCCGTGCAACCTGCACAGCAAGGTGTCAATGTGATGACGTGAAGGAACAGAATCCGTGCAGGATGCGAAGGTCACTGCACGGATGAATGATGTTGTAGTGTGGCAGCAATTTGGCGGATCGACGGATCTCAGAAATCTGAAGGATTCCGTAGTTGAGCATGATTTCGCTCTGCCATGATCGTTGCAGGATGTGTTGCAGCAGGGCATCGTGCACACCAGTGCGGTTGGAGCTTTCTGGGTAGACGGAATGCCGAAGTATTCTGAAATGGATTTTTGACTTTGCCGAAAAGTGCCAGGTTTTTTGTGGTGCGGCAAGCGGCAGTTTTCGCTGACCTTGCATAGTGAGCCAAAAAAATCGTGTCCGACGGATTGCTTTCCAATTTTCACGGAATCGGTTTTGCGTTAGAGAGCAACTCCATGGAAAGCGGAAAACTGATCCTGTTCTTGATTGCTTCGCTTGCAGTGACGCTGTCACCCGGTCCGGACAACCTGTTTGTATTGTCCCAGGGCATCCACAGCCGGCGTCAAAGTGCGCTGCTTGCTGCGTGGGGCATGGTGAGTGGGTTGAGTGTTCACACACTGTTGGCAGTGCTGGGTGTGTCGGCCGTGATTGTCGCCTCGCCCTTGCTTTTTGCGGGAATTCAGGCGGCAGGAGCGGCCTATTTGCTTTACCTGGCATTTGTGACATTGCGAACGGGTGCTCAGCTGGAGGTGGAGCATGCGTGCCTTGCAGTGTCTGACGCTGGCATGTTCCGACGTGGGTTTTTGATGAATGTGCTCAATCCCAAGGTGGCGCTGTTTTTTCTGGCTTTTCTGCCGCAGTTTGTGATGCCGGAAATCGGGCATGCGCGGGTGCAGATGTTGTTGCTGGGTGGGATTTTCATGGTGCAGGCATGGATCTGCTTTTCGATCATTGCTTTGGCTGCATCGGGCATTGGATCGCTTTTGCGACGGCGTGCAGGTTTTGCGAGAGGGCTCAACATTGCTTCGGGCCTCATCCTCGCTAGCCTGGCATTGAAGCTGGTTTTTGAACTGATGGTGTCGTAGCGATGGAAGGCTCAGACTCGATGGAACGCCTCGCTGCGGGGCAATGGCAATGGCCGTTGAATTTGGATAAGGGAGCAGTTTTTGATTTTGCCTGCAGCAGCTGTGGTTCCTGCTGCCGCGGGGAGATGACCATCCACCTGAATCTGGCAGACCTTCAGCGCATGGCGGGCTACCTGGAGTATTCAACGACGGCTCGATTGTTTGAAGATGGGGTGGTGGAGGAATTGAAGCGGGAGATTGGGTTCCGTCCTGCCATACGCTTCAGGCAAATGCCGGAAAAGTTCTGCCCGTTTCTCGAAAATGTGCTCGACGACAAAAGCTGGACCTTAAGCGGGCGCTGCAAGCTTCACCCGCATCTGAAACCTTTGGTTTGCAAATTGGCACCGCTCGGGCGAGAGCTGAGCTTTGATGAGAACCTTCGGGTGTCAGAGCAGTGGTTGTTTACCGAACCGGTGAGAGGATGTCCGGGCTGCAGGGTTGGGCAGCGTCAGCTTGGAGCGGAATGGTCTCAGTCGCATGCGCAGGAGTTGGAGCTTGAACTCAGCTATTTTCACATCATGGAGGTGCTCACGCGTGAGCATGCACCGATGCAGGAGTTTCGTGCATTTCATCGCAATCTGAAGGTTGAGCAGAGCGTGGCTGAGTATCTGGATGAATGGCAGCATCGATCCGGGTGACGTTTGAAAATGGGAGGAATCCGGTTGCGTGCATGGAACGCTTGGTCATGGTAATTGAAACCAAAGAGAGCATGAAAAGAATCCATCTGTTTTTGACCTTTGTGGGGATCTGGGTTGTTTGGAATCCGGGGGTTGCCGAACTGCATTCTGACTCTAAAGAACCCGCAGGTCGCGTGCACCTGGTTCTGTTGGCTACCGCCGATTTGCATGGGAATCTTTTGCCCAAGGATTATCATGCCAACAGTGAACGCTCCGTGGGGTTGGCCAAGTTAGCTACGATGATTCATGGCATTCGTGCAGAGCATCCGCAATCGCAGGTGATGTTGCTCGATGCCGGAGATACGATACAAGGCACGCCGCTGGCTTACTATCATGCCCGGAAGCACAATGCTCCGGAAGATCCCATGATGCGAGTGAAGAATCATCTGAAATACGATGCGATGACGGTCGGGAATCACGAGTTCAACTTTGGCTTGCAGGTGTTGCGAAAGGCAGAGCAGGAAGCGGAGTTTCCCTGGCTCTCTGCCAATATTTATGAGGTCGGAAGCGATGCGACGGCATTTGCCCCATACCTTGTGAAAAACCTCAGCGGTGTGCGTGTGGGTGTGATTGGGATCACCACACCCGGTATGCCTGCATGGGAAGAACCCGCCAATATTGAAGGACTGCGCTTTGAAAACCCGGTGGAGCAGGCTCAAAAATGGGTCCACCACTTGAGGCATGTCGAGCAGGTTGATGCTGTGGTCATTTTGGCGCACATGGGGCTGGAGCAGGACTTGAGGACCGGACTCGCCACCAATGATGTGGTTCCGATGGAAAACGCGGCGTTGCGTTTGGCCCGGCAGGTAGAGGGGGTCGATGTGATCCTGATGGCTCACACGCATCGGGCAGTCGAAGCTCTCGATGTCAATGGAGTGCGATTGGTTCAACCTGGGCGCCACGGGGATCACCTCGCGCGTGTGGATCTTTATTTTGATGTTACGGACGGAAAAGCAACCCGCATCGCGCTCAACAGTCGATTGCTTCCGGTGACGGAGCAGGTTCCGGCTGACCCCGAAGTCGTAGCCATCGCGACGCCCTATGATGCGGCGACTGAAGCCTGGCTGGATCAGCCCATTGGATACAGCGAGAAAGCACTCTACGCGACCCGTGCCCGGTTTGAGGACAGTGCCATTCTCGATTTGGTGCACCGTGTTCAATTGGAAGTTGGAAATGCAGATTTGTCATTTGCAGCGAGCTTTACGGAGAGTGCGCACATCCCTGCGGGGCCGGTAACGGTGCGGGATATTGCCGGTCTGTATATTTATGAAAACACCTTGATGATCCTGGAGATGACGGGGCAGCAGGTGCTCGATGCACTTGAACACTCTGCGAAATATTTCAAGCAGGCGAAGGGTTCGGAAGACATTGAGTCCCTGGTAGACAAGACCATGCCCGGGTACAACTTTGATACGGTGGAGGGGCTGTCGTACCAGATCGACCTGCGCAGGCCAGTTGGGTTGCGTATCCAAAATGCTACTTACGAGGGAGAAGCGTTGCGACCTGAGCAGCGCTTTCGGGTGGCGGTGAACCACTATCGTCGGAACGGAGGTGGTGGTTATGCGATGTTTCGGGATGCACCCGTGCTTCATCGATCCAGTGATTCGATTCGAAACCTCATCATCGAGTGGGTGAGTGAGCGAAAGCACATTCCAACCGAAGCCAGTCAGAACTGGGAGTTGCTCTACTGACGGTCAGTAAATTTCCTGAAGAACCGATAAGTAAAGCTACTACATAGCTCAAAATAAGCAGACCTTATGTATGGAGTTGTATAAGTTGCACTAATCTTGGGCTGTGTTGTATAATTGTGTTTTGACATGCAGCGGGAGAGGGTGAATGCTGAGTGTATTCCTTTCATTCTCCAGGCGGAAGTTTCGCAGCTTTCGTTTCAGGATTCGTTCACCATTCACTAGCGTCAATGACGCTTCGCAGGCGCTGAATCAACCGCAAGGGTTCAGTCGTCCGTTGAGAGGTGGGCGAAAAACAAGACGCCAGATACCGTCCGTTTTTCGTTCAAATCATACTCAACCCAGCTCCTGCCATGAATAGTGTTACTGCCCAGCGTCCCTCGAAGCTCATCCCAAAACGTGAATTCTCGAGTCCGGATCAGCACCCGTACGATCAAATCGAGTGGAAACAGGAAACCGTGGCGATTGCCAATGACAAAGGTGAGGTGATTTTTCAGGGAAACCAGATTGAAGTTCCTGCGTATTTCTCGGATCTCTCGACGAAAATCCTGTCGAACAAGTATTTCTATGGGGACAAGGATTTGGGAACCGATCCTTGCAATGGTGGTCGTGAAACCAGCTTCAAGCAGGTGCTGGACCGCGTTGTCGACACAATTTCAGAGTGGGGTCTGCAGGACGGATATTTTGACAACGAGCAGGATGCCCAGGTTTTCAATGATGAATTGAAGTGGCTTTGTCTCAATCAGTATGCGGCGTTTAACTCGCCGGTCTGGTTTAACGTTGGTCTTTTTCACAAATACGGAATCAATGCCGAATCGCGTGGCAACTATCGCTGGGATGAGACCTTCAAGGAGGCATTGCCTACGATGAATCACTATGAGTTTCCCCAGGCATCGGCCTGCTTCATCCAGCACGTCGACGACACCATGGAAAGCATCATGAACCTGGCCAGTTCGGAGAGCCGACTGTTCAAATATGGTTCCGGGAGCGGCAGCAATCTGTCGCGCATTCGTGCCAAGGCCGAAAAACTATCGGGTGGCGGAACCGCAAGTGGACCCCTGTCGTTCATGGAGATTTACGATACGATCGCCGGAACCGTGCGTAGTGGGGGCAAGACGCGTCGTGCAGCCCTGATGAAGATTCTCAACACCTCCCATCCCGATATTGTGGATTTCATTCAGTGCAAGGTGCAGGAAGAGAAGAAGGCCTGGGCATTGATCGAACAGGGCTACGACGGGTCGTTCGATGGGGAGGCCTATCGCAGTGTACGGTTCCAAAACGCGAATCTCAGCATCCGCCCGGATGATGCCTTCATGCAGGCAGCGAAGGAAGGCGGTGACTACTGGACGCGTTGGGTGAAGTCGGGTGAACCGGCCGAGAAACACCATGCGGGCAAGTTGCTGGATATGGTAGCCGAAGCGACCCATCTTTGTGGAGATCCCGGTATGCAGTTTGATGGCATCATTCACAAGTTCCACACCTGCAAGGCTTCGGGGCGCCAGCACTCCTCCAATCCCTGCTCCGAGTTTTTGTTCCTCGACGACAGTGCCTGTAATCTGGCCAGCATCAATCTGCTGAAGTTTCTCACTGCAGACGGTTTTGATCATGAGCGTTTTGCTGCGGCATGTCGCATTCTGATCATTGCACAGGATATTCTGGTGGATCGTTCCTCTTACCCGACCCGGGACATCACGATGAATTCCCATCATTTTCGTCCGCTTGGTCTCGGGTACTCCAACCTGGGAGCTTTGCTGATGTGTCTTGGTTATGCTTACTCCGATGAAAAAGGGCGTTCGCTTGCGGCGCTGATTACGTCGGTGATGACGGCAACGGCCTACCACGCTTCCACCGAAATTGCGGGTCGCCTCGGGGCCTTCTGGGGGCTGGACCATGCACGCGACTACTCTGCCTATGATGCATCTGAGGCCGAAGCTCTTCCGGACAATCGCAGCTGTATGCTCGAAGTGCTTGAGCTGCACCGTGACGCGCTGAAAGCAGTCCCACACCGCAGTCATGAGTTTTCAGAGCTATTTGAATATTCGACGCGGCGATTCAACAAGGCAATTGACGGATTTAAGCGTCATGGTGCTCGAAATGCTCAAGTGACGGTGTTGGCTCCATGCGGCACAATCGGGTTTTTGATGGGCTGTGATACGACTGGAATTGAACCGGCGATGGGCTTGATTCAGTACAAGACACTAGCGGGCGGAGGCATGCTGACCATCCCCAATCATTCCGTGAAAACCTCGCTGATCCACCTGGGGTATTCTCCAGAAGATGTGGCGCAGGCGCTCGAGCATGTTGAGAAGTATGGCACGCTCGAGTCCGTGGAGGATGCGGTCAGTCCCATCGAATCCAGGCACCTGCCGGTATTTGACACGGCGTTTACTTCCGGGCGCGGCAAGCGATCCCTGCACTACAATGCTCACATTGACATGTTGGCGGCGGTGCAGCCTTTTCTGTCGGGCGGTATTTCCAAAACGATCAACATGCCGCGCGAGGCGACAGTGAAAGATATTCGCGAAGCCTACATCTATGCCTGGGAAAAGGGGCTGAAGGGTGTTGCCATTTATCGGGATGGCTCCAAGGGAGTGGCTCCAGTCAAAACCCGCAAGGATGAACCGGAAGAAACCGAATTGAAGTTGGCTGGCCCAGAGGCTCCGAATCAGATGACTGCAATTCCCTATCGCCAGAAACTGCCGGAGACCCGCCAATCGATCACGCACAAATACACGATTGGAGAGACGGAGGGCTACATCACGGTCGGACTCTATGACGATGGACGCCCGGGCGAGGTATTCATCCGCCAGTCAAAGGCGGGAAGCAGTATTCAGGGCTTTACCGATACGGTGGCAATCCTGCTCTCCATGTGCCTGCAGCATGGGGTTCCGTTGACCGATCTTATTCGCAAGCTGGCGTTCAGCAAGTTTGAACCAAGTGGATTTACACGCAATCCCGATGTGCCCATTGCGCATTCCTGTGTGGACTATCTCATGCGCTGGATGGGGATGAAGTTTGTCGATGGATACAAGGACAAGATGAGTCCGGCAACGGAAGCCCCAAAGAGCAGCCATGCTTCAGTGGGGTCGGAAGAATCGATTGCATCGTCGCTCGAGACAAACGAATCGGAGAGTCCGCGGATTCAGCAGGAAACCTTGCAGTTGTTGACCCAGTCGCAGGGCAATCTGATTTGCCCGGAATGTGGCAGTGCACGTGTGCAAACATCAGGCACCTGTGCCACTTGTCTGGATTGTGGCAGCTCTCTGGGTTGCAGTTGACCCACGCAAGTTGCCTGTCCATTGAGGGTTCATTCAGCGATGTATGCGGATCTGATCGAGGTCAGATCCGCTGATTTGGTACGCGATTTCGATGGGCGTCATTTTTTTTCAACTTTTTTGAATCGAAAACAGGCGATGGAGACTAAGCTTGCATGTGGAGGCATGCGATTCCTCGCTTCGGACAAAACAAGGGTTGAAAAACCTCTGAGAGTTCCATTGAAAGAATGTTTGCTTCTGCAGAACTTGTATCTTGCGCACCAGATGGTGGGCTCCTACGGTTTGATTTCCCAAATATGATTCATCGCTATCTACGTCTCCCTGTCCACCGATTGCTTTCTGCTGCATGCCTTCTGATGATGGGATCGCATGTGTATTCGGTTGAAATACCGCTCGAGGCCCAGAGCTTTACCCCCGTTACTGGCGGGAGTGAAATTTTTGATGGCACGCAGCTCTACGTCAGCTCGTTCAGTGAGGAAGTCTTCTCTGCCTCCAATCCGACCGATGTTGTCATCATTGAGGATATGACCGCTCTGATGCTCGATGAGAAGGATGAGGACAATGATTCCGATGATGTGTATGTATTTGTGGCCAACTACAGCGGATACAACACCAGCAGTGAAGAGACGGCTGAAACCGGCAGTCTGGTTTTTGAAATTCCAGTGGAAGAGAATCAGTTTGGAAGTGGAACCGTAAAGGGGTTTTACCGTAAAACCGGACCCTGGCAGCGCAGACAGACGGATCAGGAGTTTCTGCTCGACGGCATCACGGGTACCTTGAGCTATCAATCCCTCAAGAAATCCAGGGATGTGGATTTTGTGCTCAATGGAACTCACGAAGGTGAAGCGTTTCGCATAACGGGTACGGCGATTTCAAGTGTGCTCTCGACCGAATTCCTGTCGATGAGTTCGTGGCAAGCGGATGAGGATTCGGATTTCAAGTTTTCATTTGTGAACGCAACTCTGCGGCGGGACGGCAATACCTATACGGGTTTTTTCAATCGCAGTGACACGGAAGAACCCAACAACTGGGAGTCCCTTTTTGCAATCTACCGCGTTACAGACACCAACGACTCTGATGGGGACGGCGTTCCGGATCTTTCCGACTTGGGTTCCGATCAGATTCTCGGAGTGCTGTCCACGCATTCGATTCAGACTGGAAGCAGTTCCTACTGGTCAAATGACCTCAATACGACGGTCATGGTGGATGCAAAACAGTTCTGGTTGTTTGGTGAGAATATTGGCTGGTTTTATTTGCCCGATCAGAACGATGCAACCGCCATTCGGGTGTACTTGCCGGACGAACGCCTTGGGTGGCTGACAACCCATGCGGAAATGAGTCCATCCTACATTCGCGAGTCTGACGGAGTCGAAGTCCGCTTCGATCTGCTCGATGGCGAAATCGCATTCTACGACAGCGAACTCGATGCCTGGTTCACGCTGAACTATTGATGCCAGTGCATCACGGGATTCATCAATCACACACTTTTGGAATGAAAATGGATAAAAACAAATTCCTGTATGCGATGTTCGCTGCATCCTGGCTGTTCTGGTCAGTGGCGAGCGCGCAAGTTGAAGTCAATTTTGTCGACTCGGGCCAGACGGTTTCCGAGAGCGGGGAGTGGACGGTCACCATCGAGTTGAGCGAACCCTCACTGCTGGAAGTGTCCGTTCCCTACCGCATTGCTTCTGAGAGTACCGCTACTTTGGGAAGTGATTTTGAGATTCCGGAAGATGTAGTTGAAAGTGGAGTCGTCGTTGAGGACAACGAAAGTCCCATCGTGTTTGCCCCGGGTGAGGTGCGGAAGTCCATCACGGTTGAGATCATCAATGATGCTGAAGTCGAATCGGATGAACTGATCATCTTTGAACTGGTGAGCGAAGGTCTGACCGTGGCGCGACTGGGAGAGCAGACACGTCATACCATTCGCATCATCGATAACGATCCGATCCGCGCCTATTTTCGGGTGCACGAGGGAGATTTTTACGAATCCGGAAACATTGCGGTTTCGGTTCGTCTGAGCGAAGCAGCCGAGCAGGATGTGATCCTCAATTACAACGTCACGACGCTTACGGCCAGCAGTAACGACATCGACCTGACCAGCTCAACCAGTACGACGAGTCCCTTGCGCATTTCGGCAGGTTCCACGCTCGGCACTATCGTGGTTGCGGTGGTTAATGATTCGGTGACGGATCGAAACGAAGGTGGTGCAGATCGTGAAACCGTGCAGATCCAGCTGCAGTCGGCGACGCTCGAGGGCGGTGGCCAGATTGACGTGGATACCCAACCTTACATTGCGACCATCGTGGACAATGATCCGATTACCGTACAGTTCGCCTATGGCGATGACGTAGAGTTTCCCATAGACCTTGACGAACACACGACCACCTCCCTGCGCATTGTGTTGCTGGGACCGGATGGTGAACTCACAACTTCGGCACAGGATGTTTCTGTTCCCGTGAGCTACGGCGGTACGGTTGTAATCGGAGATGGTGACAATGATGATCTCGATCCCGAAGAGAGTCCGATTGTGGTGCCCGCAGGTCAGAGCAACGTGACCTTTGCGCTCAACATCAACAATGACGATAATGTGGAGGAAGATGAACTGCTGACCGTCACACTTGGGCAACCTTCCTATAAAGACGGTGGTGATTTGATCCTGGGTGACAAAAGAGAAATGCGCTTTGTGATCAAGGACAACGATCCGGTTTCCCTAAGCTTTGCCGCTGTTTACAGTAAGGATGATTATCAGGCGTCGCAGGACCCGGATTACGAAGACATTCGCTACGTGCCCTCTGCAGGTTCTGTGGTTGCGCGTCAATCCGCACAGATCACCATTCCCGTTGTTCTTTCCTCCCTTTCAGCCAACAATGCTGAATTTAAGCTGGAGCTGCTCTCCGAGGGAACGACCGCGAATCTGTTCACCGCTGGGGGTGGGGAGGATCAGGACTGGGATTTTGCCATCACTTCCCACAGCCTGCCAAGACTCGACAGCAGTGTGGATCTCGTCATTCGATCAGGGCTGGAGGTTTTGCTCATCACTGTGGCTCTCAACAATGCAGTGAGCGATCCGATTGTGTATGGACAAGAATCCGAGGCAGCCAGACCGGATAAAACGGTGCGCTTCCGGATTTCCGGACTCAATACGAGCACCAGTAAGGTCAATCCGGGCCAGCACATGGACTACACCCTGACCATTCGGGATCTTCCCGATGTGGACATCACCGATGTAATGTCCGGCCTTTCACCTCTGGAATCGTCGCTTGCGAATGGAGGTTTGCGCTTCAATGATCGAACCGGGCTTTTTGAAGCAGACTATCGCATGCAGCCAAGCGTGCAGTTGGATTTGTCTCAGTTCCCAGGGTATCGCAGCATGAAATTTGTCTACCGAACCACGAATTACGATGCTTCGAACCCGGAATCGGAGAACAACGATCCGGTGGTTTCGAATCCCACCAATCCAGCTAAAGACCAGGAGTTTCACTTTTTTGTGAATCCTCCGTTCCAGGTCCGCTTTCCCCATTCTTCGCGCCAGATCAAACTGATCGAGGGTGCGGAACCCAAAGATGGCAAGTATGACATCACCACTGCCGACACGATCGAAACCGCTCCCTATCTGCTGCATCCGCTGAGCTTTCCACGGCTGAATGATTTTGAGGCAGACATTCGCGGTGCCTATGATGCAAATGCGGTGTTGGAGTGGACGGTGCCATTCTACTCCAGAGGATATTTCTTTTTTCCAGTGGATCGCATCGATCCGGCTGCAAATCCGGATCGCCTTCGCGTCTATCTGACCGCTGAAGGCACATCGGTGTTTGGTTCTGGCAGTGGTACCGCCACAATATCCGATTTTAAGCCGCTTGCCGATGGATCGGTGTTCATGGTGATTGAGTCCGGGGCAGGTTCCTCGAATGTGCAGATCCAGTATCTCGATCCCGGTGATGAGTGGCGAATTGTGCATCCTCAGGCAATGAGTACGGGGGGTGCCAGCCGGTTCTACTGGATCGACCAAGGGCCTCCGCATACGCAGACTCACCCGAAAAACGTGCCCTTCCGCCTTTACCGCGCAACTCGAAACTAAGCGACCATGCGATTTACTACCAAACCCATTTTTGTCGGCATTTTGTTTTCGCTGAGCCTCGGAAGCAGCGCCATTGCCCAGTATCCCTTCCAGAGTTCCTGGATTCTTGCAGAGGAGGGTCGTGCGCAGCAGGTTTTCTTTAACGCCAAATCTCTCATCGGGGTTGATGTAAGCTTCAGTAACCTGGGGGAAATGCCCTACATCCGAGGTGAAGATTCCAACTACACGTATCAATTCAACGACGGTTATATTGACCTGCCATCGGATGATGCGGAATTCACCAATTCTTTTCTATTTGACTTTGCCAACGCAGTGGAAGGTCCCGATGGCAATGTGGAATCTTTCAACCTCACGCGCTACCGTTCCGGAAGTATCGGAGAGTCTTACAAGGAGGATTTGAGCTTTTCGACAGGGTGGGAACTGGGTGGACGCTATGACATGTGGCGACTGTCCAACCGTGTGACGATGGGATTTACCGTTGCGGGTGGATTCACCCCCCTGCAGGCCTCCTATAGCTCGTCTGATATCAAAGGTGAACTGTATCGGCAGACGGTGAATGTACCGCTCAGTGGTCCCGGAATCAAATATGTGGAGAGTGGGCTGTACCAGGGCGGTGTGTTTGGTGGACCCTACGTGTTGCTCGATGAGCTAGCCTTTGACGCGTCCATCGAGGAGCGGGTATCTCAACTGCTTGCAGATGGCAGCATCGTATTGGTCGATGCCTTGATCGCCGGAAATTACGAACTTCTCGGAGGCATTGGAACCGTGCGCGCCGGAACCCACTTCGATATCTACCTGACTGAACGACTGATGCTGCATTTTGGTATCGGTATCATGGCGTCATACCTGTCTTATGATTTCACGGTCGATCAGTCATTGATCACCTCGACTTTGACAGAGTCCTACCGCATTCGCTCGACCTTGGACGAAGGCGAATGGCTGGTTGGTGGATATGCAGAACTGAACCTGCTGTATCGCCTCAACCCCAAGACTGCTATCTACGCTGGAGCGCAGGCCAATTTTATCCAGGACTTCGACGGGAGATCTGTCGATGACATGGTGCTCGATATTCGGGTGGGTACGACAACGCAGTTGCAGGCTGGATTCGAATTCGACTTCTGAAAACCGGGCGGGGCTGATCGCACGTTCAACCCGTCCGACTCACCGTGGAGTTTCTCAGAAAAGTGAGATCCCAAAACGTTTCCCAATCAAGGCAGTCAGTGCAAAACAGGTGAATGTGAGCAGGATGCCCGCTCCGAGGCTCCATCCGAATGCCACACCTTTTTTGAGCAGGTAGGGCATCAGCAGGAACATGGGCAGCGTGGGCAGTACGAACCAGAAGGTGTAGAGCGCATGATTTGCGATCTTTTCGGTTCCCTGTTTTTCGACATAGAGCCAGATCATCACCATCACGGTGACCAAGGGGAGGGAGGAGATGAGCGCACCGATGCGATCAGATCGCTTGGCAACTTCTGTGACAATGACGATAATCAAGGCGGTGACTGCGTATTTGGTGGCTAGGAATAACATGGTGATCGATGGTGTTGGGTTTATTGGCGACTGAAAGACTGGTTTGGGAAAGGTTCGCGCAGTTGATCCCATTTGGCGGCCATGCGCAGCATGGAGGGTTCACTTGTGAATGAACTGAGATCGGGCAGGTCGACCCACGCAAGTGCATGTGACTCTTCACTCACGATGACGTTTTGTTCACCCGTGCAGACAAAGGCGTAGCGAATGTCAAAATGGAGGTGATCGGGTTCGTCTCCGCGTCTGGGAATCGCATGAATATCGAGGTCAAAAATGTGCTCTGAACAGGCTTCGACCGATTTCAGTCCCGATTCTTCGATGGCTTCCCGTTTGGCGGACTGCAAGGTATTTTCGCTGCCGTCAGTGTGTCCGCCCAATTGCAGCCAACGGTCCAGCTTGCGGTGGTGGGTCAGCAGAGTTTTGCGATGGGAATTGTCAACCACCCATGCGGAGGCCGTGATGTGACCGGGGGAAAAACAATCGCGCTCGAAGCAGTCGGGTTCGCGCTGCAGCAGTTCACAAAAGCGCTGCACGATGTGCGCCTCTTGAGGATAGCGCTCCCGGTAGTGCTGAAGTCGCAGCCGGAGTTCTGATCGGTCATCCCGCATTCAGGAAAAAATGGGCTCAAACCAAAGAATGACAAGTGTGATTTTTTGCTCCCTCGAAACCGCTGGCACGAAGCGCACTGCTTACAGCATGTTTTGAATCGTGAGAACTTTTCAGCCTTTCCTAAATCGCGCCGAAGTTGAATCTGAGGCGGGGTTGTGCCATGCTTGCCATCATGGGAAAACAGTTTCCATCCATCACACAGGCACACCGTGACTTTATTGCACAGCAGAAGATCTTTTTTGTGGCAACTGCGGATCGTTTTGGTCGCATTAACCTCTCTCCGAAGGGGTTGGACTCGTTTCGCATTCTCAACGAACAGCAAGTGCTTTGGCTGAATCTGACCGGGAGCGGCAACGAAACTGCACCGCATGTGTTCAACCATAATCGCATGACAATCATGTTTTGCAGCTTCGACGAGAAGCCCATGATCCTGCGCCTTTACGGCAAGGCTGAAGCATTTCATGGAAAGGAAGCCGAATGGGATGCCTATATCGGCCTGTTTCCGCATTCACCGGGAAATCGGCAGTTGTTTCGCGTCACTGTGGATATGGTGCAGAATTCCTGTGGTTTTGGAGTTCCACTGTTCGAGTACAAGGGTCAGCGCAAGACACTGGTTGACTGGGCAGAACAGAAAGGTGAATCGGGCATCCAGGATTACTGGAAGCAAAAGAACGAAACCAGCATTGATGGGGTAGGGACCCGAATCTCTTTCCTCAAGGGAATTTGAAACCCGTAACGGACCGGGCTGATTGCCAGGCATCGGACAGTACGGGTTCGAATCCACTGCCGAGTGACCGGTATAGGGCGATGCGAAATTGCAGGAGTTGGAGTTGTGCGGTCAACGCAGTGCGTCGAAGCTGGTGCAGAGAGTCCTGGGCAGTCAACACCTGCAGGTAGCTTTGATCACCACTCTGGTAGCGTGCAAATGTCTGATCAAACACCTGTTCAGCCAACACAATCTGCCGGGAAAGTGACTCGAGAAAAGCCTGCTGTTGACGCTCTTGAACGATGGCATCCTCGACCTCCCTTAACGCTTCCAGAACGGTTTGACGGTAGTTGAGCAGCGCACTTGAAAGCAATGCCTGACGTCGGTCGACCTCTGCCCGGCGCAACCCACCATCGATTAGAGAAGCGCTCAGGCTTGCAGTGAGAGCTTCCATCCATTCATCGAAGAGCTGCACCGGACCTCCAAACGCGGAGGAAAGCACTGCGCCGAGAGTGAGGGATGGAAACCGGTTGGCGACCGCAGTAGCGGCAGCGGCATCAGCTGCCTGAAGGCGTAGCCAGGCCGCCTGAATGTCGGGGCGTGCGGTGATGACTGCGGCAGGGATACCCGTGGATGGGAATTCGGGAAGCTCGGGAAAGGTGTCCGGGGTCTGCACCTCGATGTGCAACGCAGTACTTCCCGTTAAAATTCCGAGATGGTGCTCAAGAATTTCGATTTCCGCCTGATTCTGGATCAGTGCTCCACTGCGCGCCTCGATGACCTGTTGCTGTTGCAACAGATCTGTGGCGTTTCGGCTGCCGTGCTGAAATCGCATGCGGATCGATTCGAGCGTCTGTTCCGCATTTTGGTATTGGGCCTTGAGAAGTGATTGCTGAGCGCGGCGTTCCACAAGGTTGTACCAGGTGATGGCAATTTGTCCGGCAATGGAGATGGAGGCAGCTCGCAAATCCTGTTCTGTGGCACGGTATTCGAAGTAGGCACCTCTTGCCTCCGAGCGAACTTTGCCCCAGAGATCCAGTTCATAACTTGCGATGAGATCAAGCGACCCAGTGGTTCGATCTGTTGGAGGATTTGCGGTTGTCGCATCATCGAAGGTCCGGCGAACGGATGTCTGGAGGCCAAGTGAGGGAAAGCGGGCAGCCGAACTGGCGGTCAGGGTCGCCTCGGCCTCACTCAGCCTTGCCCACGCCTGAGCCAAACTGAGATTTTCTCGCAGTGCCTTTTCGACCCATGTGTTCAGCTGCGCATCGTTAAAGGCTGTCCACCAGTGAGACTCAACTGGCACGGTTCCAGACTCGGAAAAGGAATGATCAGACAGTGCGTTTTCTCCCAGACTTGAGGGAGCACTGGCGGTGGGGTTTTCCCGATAGGAGCATCCTGCTAGAGCGATCAGGAGCCATGGAATCAGGCATACTGTGCTGTAATGTAACCTCATGCGATGCCTGCAGGAGGGAATGGCATTCAATAGAGACATGTCAGTTGGCGAACGAATGGCACCAAAAATCTGTTTCCTGATTTGTTGATTTTTTTGCGATACTCACGTGAAAATTCCATGCAATCAGGGAGAGTGAGATTCATGACGAGATGGATTTCACTGCATAAAAGGTGCGGGTTTTCCAATTGAGCCGGATCGCGAGTAAGCGAAATACGACGCAGGCGACCGAAGCGATCACTCCTGCCACAAAACTGCTGAGTGGAGTGAATGCAGTCAGGGTGACAAACAGTGTCGCACCTGCAAATGCCGCCAGAACATAAAACTGACCCGGTTTGAACACGAGTGGTTCTTCCCTTGTGATGATGTCGCGAATCAGACCGCCGCCACACGCATTGATGACTCCGATCACAATGGCTACTGTGGGAGAAACCTCATGTAGGATGGCCTTTTGGGTGCCAAACACCGCATAGGCCGCCAGTCCCACAGCGTCGATGACTGCAAGGAAGCGCCCAAAGCGCTCAATGCGGTCGCCGAGAATGCGACCGATCACCACTGCAACCAGAATGGAGTACAGGTAGCGCGGATCTTTCACAACAGCCGGCAGATCGGTCTGAAGAAAGACACCGTCTCGAATCACCGCACCCCCGACTGCGCAGATCCCCGCAAGGGCCAGCACTCCGACGAGGTCATAGTTCCGGCGAATGCCTGCAAGGCATCCTGTAAGGGCAAAAAAGAATGCCGCCACAATATCGAATGCGATGGGAAGGTGAAATGTATCGGGATTCATGTTGCAAGACCGGACCCAGGCATGATTTGAAAAAACTAGGGCTTCTGTTAGTTTTCTTCAATGGGGAACTTTTCAAGTCCTCCAGTTTCGCCATGACAGCATCCCCTTCTCCAGGCCCACTTTTTGCCAACATTCTAACAATCCGAAAGGATATGTTGGTTCGGCGTGAAGCGTTCAGCAAATCGAGTCCGTTGATTTTGGAACAACAGGAAATTCCCTTTGCATGGTTGGGCGAGGCCGTTCATGCAGTTCGTAGCGCCGCGCATCGTTCGAGCGTCCCTGCAGGTTTGGAACCGACAAACTCCACTCCCTTTTACTGCATGGCGGGTCCGAAACGGCTCGAAGTGATTTCGGCTGGCACTGCGGTTGTGCTGCTCGTGGATACCCTCCCGGTTGCAGAGGTGGATATCAAGGGAGTGTTCGGGTTGGCGGTATTCTTTGAATTTCCGTCAATGCATCGAAAGGAATGGGATACCTGGGGTTTGCTTGGGGCGAGCACAACTCATGTTGAAATTGTGCCCAACGCAGATGTCCTGTGTTTGCGACAGGTGAAGCAGGAAGAGGGTCGGGTCAACACGCTGCGACTGAGTCGGGAAGTAAATCTGTCGACGGGTGATACCGGGCTTTCCGTGAGCTGTGAGCGTCATCATTTGGATGTGAATCCAACCTTGGAGAATCTCATGGAATGGATAGAAGTGAGGGCAGGAACGGCCCATCCATCCTTGCTCAGGGTGGCCGATTCCAAGCGTCAGCCCAAGGGTAAGTCGTAAGTTGAAGCTCAGGTGGTCGTCGCAGTTGTGTCCATAACGGCACACACAGCTTGATCTCAGGGGTGATGCCCTGAGCATCTCATTTTTCCGCTACCCGGAGCGCGAAGGGGAAATTGTGTTGCTGTGTATTTTTTCTTATTGACCACCGCGTGTCAGAAAGCATGAATGTTTACTTGTTGGCACTTGAGTGTCAAAAACGAGAACTACATCCATGAATCTCTTTTCCATGCTATCTTTTCACATCTCAACGCGTGCATGTCTGGGCGCTGCAGCTCTGCTCATGTGCACAGGACTGCACGCTCAAATCGAATCGAATGATTCCAGCATCGTGGATCTTCCCAAGGTGACTGTGGTTGCCAGTCGGGTGGAGCAGTCTACCGGTGTCGTAGGCGCTTCTGTCACAACTCTGGATTTGGATGATCTGCTCCGCTATGAGCACGAGCTTGCTTCCGATGTGATCCGTCACGTGGAAGGTGTGTATCTGCGCAACAATGGAAATCCGGGATCAACTGCTGGCATGTCCATGCGCGGTTTGCCGTTGGCACCTGTGGTGCTGATCGATGGGATCGAGGTCAATGATCCTGGTTCCGGGTTTGTGTATAACTTTGGAAATCTTCCACTCGCGTCGATTGATCGCATTGAGGTGCTTCGCGGTGCGCAGAGCGCGCTCTACGGTGCAAATGCACTGACGGGGGTGATCAGCATCACGACTCGTCAGGGTGAAACGACTCAGCCAGCGGCAGCGGTGGGTGCATCTTATGGATCGCGGGATTCCGTTCGTGCCTTTGCAACACTCTCGCAGGCAACGGAGTCGGTGGATTATTTTGTGACTGCAACTTACGAGGATACTGATGGTTACTCGGTTCAGAATCCGGAGTGGGGGCCGGAGTGGGCGGATGATGATCTTTTTCGCAACCAGACAATGATGGGCAAACTGAAATGGAAACTCTCGGATCGTGTGGATCTGGTGTTGTTTGGAAGCTATCAGGATTCAAAAAGCGAATACGACCCTGGTTTGCCCAGTCCCTGGACGCAGCCCGTGATGGATAATTTTTATGAAAGTGAGCAGTTTCTGAGCAAAGCTCAGCTCTCAGCAACGCTCTCGCAGGCTTGGATTTCCAATGTTGCCGTGCATTACAATGATTTTCGTTCCTATGCGGTTGACAGCTTTGGAGTGCGGGATAACAAGGCGGACTTGCTGAAATTCGAGTGGTTGAATGACCTGCGCATTGCGGACTGGCTCAACAGCATCGTGGGATTGGAGTGGGAGCGTGCAGAGGACCGCATCGGCTCACATTCCATGGACACTGCGGCAGTGTTTGTGGAAAATGTGCTCACCTTGAGTGATGCGCTGCATGCGACAGTCGCGCTTCGGCTGGATGACAATGATGCTTATGGCCGTGAGGTTTCCTGGCGCACGAGTGCATCCTATGCGCTTCCCAATGATCGCACTCGGTTGAAAGCGTCCT